>JBNGDO010000029.1:0-40746 GCA_049975385.1 Anaerolineae bacterium
ACACCCACTCCTTCTTGCCCCACACGCCACTGCCGTAGGGCCATTCGGTGGTATGTGCACGCTTCTCGAAGAGCTGCACCCACTCGGTGGCGCTGCGATCCCGCAAGGCACCGACGTCATGCACGACATCCAGCAAGCCACCACATTCCTCGCAGCGATAGACGACGTCGTAGATTGAATAACGCCGCCCACACCCGCGCACACATTCAAGCCAGCTATTGTATGCCATCTCCCCCTCCCTGAGAAGAAACAAACCACCAATCTACACGAATTTTCACGAATAGGATCTAAAAAATTAGTGCAGATTCGTGAAGATTCGTGGTGAAAATTTAGCAGCCGAATCACGCACCGCCTCGTGTTCATTTTTCTTTGACGATCCACAGATCGAACAGCGCCAGGCCGGCCCAGAGACAGAGGCCCATCTCCAACACCATCCGGGGCAGATTGGTCAGCGATAGCCTCAAGGTTTCTGCAAATCCATAATCGTGGGGAATCTCATACTGCACGAACGGATACAGGTAAGGGACAACACCGCCAAATTCCCCCAAAAGGTGCAGCAGATACCCAAGCGCCCAACTCCGCGCGGGCCTCTTTCCCCAGATCAAGTAGATAAGCGCTGTCGTCGCCGTAATCCCGACCAGTGTATGTCCCACCCACCGACTTCCCACATCCCGATCCAGCATGTAATGCGTCATCTTATCCACCGCATCCGGCACAACGGCTGCTGCCATCACCGGCACGAAATCAGCCTTAAGATAACGATAGGCCAAAGCTGAAACGGCAACGTGTCCAACGATCATCAAAGACCTTCTTAAATCTCAACAGATTCAATGGAAGAAACGGAAGATGTGTTCGATGAATTCCGTCCTATCCGTTGAGGCGAACAAACAGCCAAAGCCGCCCACCCTAACAGCGCCAGTTCCAGACCAATTCCGGCGGGCTGCTCAAATCTGCGCTGCAGAATCTCCCAGAATCCCGGCGACGGCTCGAAGTCGTACTGGACGAATGGATATAACCACGGCACTTGCCCACCGACATCGCCCACGAGATGACCGAAATACCCCACGGCCCAACTCCACGCGGTCTGCCGTCCCCACAACAACCGCACGATGATGGTCGAGATAGCCAGGCCAAGCAAGGTGTGCCCCCACATCCGCCCGCTAGGGAAAATGTGTAACCCCTGGCACAGTGTTTTATCCACCACATCGGGGATCACCCCCGCAACGACAACTGGGACGAGGTCAACTTTCAGATAGCGATGCGCAAGGACCGAAACACCCAGATGACCCGCCAGCATCACGCCCCCACCAAATGCAGACCCACATCGTGGGTACCTACGCTGTGAGTCAACGTCCGGTGGATTGGCGCGTAGCCCTCAGCCTTCAGCACGTCCGACGGAATGGATGCCTCGTCGGGTTTGTCCGAAAGTGCGAAGATCAACGCCCCTCGCGCGCGCCAGTCCAGCATCAGCTCGCGCACCTCGTGGGTGAGACAGATTTCGCGCGCCAACAGATCCTCCGGTGCAGCATCCTCCGGGAGCGCGCCCATACGGGCCACGGTTTCGCGGTATTCGGTATAGCGGAACGCCTTGAACGGCGTGGGATCGCCGGCTTGTACACGCGCGTAGATGTCGCCATGTAGCGCACGCAAATCGGCAGGCAGATCGGTGGACTGCGCATCGACGGCGCGGATGAACTGCGCAAACGCCTTCATCCGCCCGGCACGGACCTCATCCACGAGTGCTTCCCGCTCGTACAGACCGCTGCCCACGATCAAGCAGATATAGGCCAGGTAATCCTGGTTGTCGGTGGTGAAAGGGTGAAATTCGGGCTGGTTGAGCTGTCCGTAGGCGACTTCGAAGCGCTCCGGGTCGAACGCGGCTCCCAGCAGATCGCCGACCGTGCGGCGCACCGCCGCCACCCGCGCCGCATCGATAACGTGATCGTTGCGCCCGCGCGCACCAAGCGTCGTCTTGTCCAGATCGAGGATCACCGCCGTGTTTTCATCCAGCGGAAATCCTTGTTTGTAGCAAAAATCGTCGAAATCCGCGAGCATCTTCCAGCGATTCGCCAGGTAGAGCATGTGCCCATCCCGCATCACGACGTCGGCTTTGGCAGGCTCAGGCTTTTCCGCACCGATGAAGGCAATGCCGGGCCAGTTCCCCGCGCGGCAGATGTTGGCGAAGGCTGTGCCGTCGTTCAGGCGCGTGTCGCCAACGAAAATCAAACGTGTGAGTGGCATGCCAGGCGCATCGAGGGCACGCGCCAGGCGCAGCAAGTGAACAATCACGCGCGCATAATCCGCCTCGCTCTTGCGCGGGATCGTATTGGCGGGAATCCCCACCTCTGCACGCATATCGGCCAGTCGCGGCAAACGTGCATCCACCGCATCCAGATTCCGGTAGACGATCCGATCCTCGAGAAATTCAGCAACCGATGTTAAACCATAGTTTTGCATACAATACCTCAGTGATTAGTAATTGGTGATTGGTAACTAGTAATCAGTACCAGTCCCCAGTTACCGATTACCAGTTACCAGTTACCAGTTACCAGTATCCTGCTATCCTTCCACGTACCCCATCGCCACGAGCAGTTCCGCGTTGAGGATCGCGCCACTGGCCGCCCCACGCAGGGTGTTGTGACTCACGGTCGTCATGCGGATGTCCAGCAGCGGGCAGGGACGCACGCGCCCCACGGAAATCGCCATGCCACCCGCGGCGTCGCGGTCGCGGCGGGGCTGTGGACGGTCCGGCTCCATCCGCACGAGGAGCGGGCGCTCCGGCGCGCTCGGCAGACCGCGCATGACTTCCGCCCCGCGGAAATTGCGCAGCGCGCCGATAACGTCCTCCACTGTCGCAGGGCGCTCGAAGCCGACCGACAGGCTCACCGTGTGCCCATCGAAGACGGGCACGCGGTTGGCGTGCGCGCTGAGCACGATGCCGGCGTCCACGTGGCGACCATCAACCACACACCCGAGCATCTTGCGCAGCTCTTGCGCGAACTTCTCTTCCTCGCCAGGGATGTAGGGCACGACGTTGTCCAGGATATCGAGCGAGGCCACGCCGGGATAGCCCGCGCCGGAAATGGCCTGCATCGACGTCATAAAGACTTTGCGGACGCCAAACGCCACGTCCAACGGCTTGAGCGGCAGTGCCACGCCCGTGATCGTACAGTTGGGACTGGCGACGATGAGGCCAGGCCAACCACGCCCGGCGCGTTGCGCCGCGATGAGCGCCACGTGGTCGGCGTTGACCTCAGGGATGAGCAGCGGCACATCGTCCACGGCGCGATGCGGCGAGGCGTTCGTGCAGACGACGTAGCCCGCTTGCGCAAACTGCGGCTCGACCACGCGCGCCACATCCGCCGGCAGCGCTGAGAAGACCAGCTTCGCGGGCAAATTCGGCTCCAACGGCTGCACCACCATCTCGCCCACAGCCGGCGGCGGATCCCCGGGAATCACCCATTTGCAAACCTCGGCATACCGCTTCCCCGCACTCCGCTCCGACGCCGCCAGCGCCGCAATCTCAAACCACGGATGGTCCGCCAACAACTGAATAAACCGCTGTCCCACCGCTCCCGTCGCGCCCAAGACGCCAACAGGAATTTTGTTAGAGATTTCCATAGTTTCCCCCCTCTGAAGAAATGAGTAAAGGGTAATGAGAAATGAGTAATCGGTAATGAGTAATCGGTAATCGGTAATCGGCAATAGGTAACGAGCCTGCGTATCTTCGCTTCCAACTCCTCACTCTTTACTTTTTACTCCTTACTCCCCCACCCATTACCCGCTACCAGTTCCCTACTTCCCATTGATCACTTCCGCATGCAACTGCCGCACAGCCTCGGTCGCCTGGTCGGCGGCAACGACGAGGGAGACACCGCACTCCGATGATCCCTGCGCGATGGCGATGATGTTGATGTCCTTCTGCGCTAGTGCGCCGAAGAGCCGTGCTGCCACGCCCGGCGTGCCGCGCATCCCCGCACCCACCGCGGTGACAATCACCACGTCGTCCATCGACCAGACGCGATCAATGTCGCGCCGCGCCAGTTCCAGCGCCATCTCGTCCTCGATGGCGGCAATCACGCCCGCTACCGCGTCCGTGGGAATCACGAAGCAGATCGACTGCTCCGATGACGCCTGAGAGATCATCAGCACGCTCGCGCCCTGGCTGGCAACAGCGGCGAACGTCCGCGCGGCGATGCCGGGAACGCCCATCATCCCGCGCCCTTCCACATTGACCATGCTCAGTCCCTTGATAGCCGAGACCGCCTTGACGGTTCCCGGCGTGCTTTCCGGTTCACGCACGATGCGCGTGCCGGGACAGGTAGGGTTGAACGTGTTCTTGACCCACAGCGGGATGCCGCGCTCAACGACCGGGCTGATCGTTTTGGGGTGCAGCACCTTCGCGCCGAAGTAGGCCAGCTCGCCCACTTCGCTGTACGAAAGCACAGGGATCACCCGCGCGTCGGGGACGATGCGCGGATCGGTGGTGAGCACGCCATCGACGTCGGTCCACGTCCATACCTCGTCGGCGTCGAGCGCCACACCCAGGATAGCAGCGCTGTAGTCGCTGCCGCCGCGTCCCAGCGTCGTCGTGATGCCATCCTCGGTGGCGCCGATAAAGCCGGTGACCACGGGGATCACGCCCGCTTCCAGCAACGGCAGCAGGCGCGCCTGGGTGCGCGCGCGGGTCGCGTCCATCAACGGTGCGGCCTGCTGGAAACGCCGGTCGGTGACGATCAACTCGGTGGCATCCACCGCCTCGCTGCGCAGCCCCTCCTGGCGCAGCCGCGCTGCCACGATGCGCGCGTTCATCCGCTCCCCCAGCGAACTGATCGCGTCCATCGCGCGCGGCGTCACCTCGCCAAGGACCTGCACGCTGTGGCAGAACACGGCGAATTCGTCCAGATAGGCATCCAGCGCCTTCAACAATGCCGTGCGGTCGTCGGCGTCCGGCAATAATTCGGCGACCGCCAGCGTGTGTTTCACCCGCAGATCGGTAACGAGCGCGAGATACGTCTGCCCATCGCCGGAGGCCGCCGTGCGCGCCCCCTGGATGAGCGCGTCCGTCACGCCACGCATCGCCGAGACGATGACCACCAGGCGTTCCCAGGCCTGGGCCTGTTCCACCACGATCGCCGCTGCCTGCGCCACCGCCGAGGCTCCCCCCACCGACGTGCCGCCAAACTTCATCACCAATGTCTTCATCGCTTCCTCCTCACTCCTGGCCTTGACCGGATATTATACACGGTTCGCGAGGTTGTGAAATGGAGGAAATGCCTTGGCAGCCCGACAATAGAAAAGCCCCACCCGGAACTTCACCCCAAAGGGACTGCCACACCAGGCGAGGCAGTGGAACGCCAGCATCTTGCTGGCATCATGCCGTCAAGATGACGGCGTTCCGTTATTTTCCCAGAGTCTGGCGCTGCTAAAAGGCCAGTCAGCTGGGTCCTTGACCAAACCGGCTTTGACAGGGTTATGGTGAATGTAGTTGACTGTTGCCCAAAAATGGCGTTCGTCACGAATGTAACGGTCAAAGTAGTCCCGATACCAGAAATGTCCGGCACGCCCTAAAATCTGGTTGGCTTGTTTGGCCGTATAGGATTTCCACGAGTGGATAACGTCAAACAATGGGTACCCTTCAAATGTCTCGATTAGGGTATGGACATGATTGGGCATCACCACCCACGCAATTTGACGGTAACGCTTTCCATCAAAGTACAACAGCGCATTCTCAACCATGCCGCCAATCCGCGGATTGCGCAAGGCGCACGCGCCATGGCCAGCGTTCAGGTATTCCTCAATCCGCGCGCGTTTGGCGAGGTTTTGCATCAGCTCAGGATCCTCCAGCAATGCGGCAACGACATTCGAGGGGAGGGAATCCGCCAGGTGAAAGGTAATGCCTTGCAGCAGGCCAGGGCTGTCGAAGTGCGGGAGGTAACCGCGCGAGTACCAGCCCTTGTGCGGGGATTGTGGTGCCTCATCCTGTGCTTGCGGGCGAGACGCCCACGTTCCAATTAACGGCATTCTGTAGCCTCCGGGTGTTCACGTTTGTCACCCTCGCGGGTCTGCTGACGTCGATTATAAGTTGCCCACCTAACCAATATCACCCACTATCAGTAGATCGCAATCAAAGGCCCCCAGGAATAGAAATGACCAGGGATAAACCTAAGCGCTGTTTGACCATTTCCCATAACCAAGCACGCCAGCGGTAGAGAGGTAACAAGTGATGCAAGACTTGGCGTGGCCCGCGCTGATGCGGGACAAAGAGATGCTGCCATTTGACATAGCTCCACAAATTGAGCAGCAGGAACGCGACGATCATCAGGAACAGGCGCAACGCGGCGGAGCGCGAGGTAGTGCGCGCGCGGACCTGATTCATCAAGCGATAGCTGGTCTCAATGCCGAAGCGCCGCCGATATTCTTCGGCCACTTGTGGCGGCGAGATACGCACTTGGCCAATAACAATATAGGCGAAGTAATAGACCCCGTGCCGTTTGTAGCGCCCTTTGCTGTAGCGGCACACAATATGCAAGGGCAAGGTTTCGGCGTCATAGATGGTGCTTTTGCGTGTGTAAGTGGTCGTGTAGCTCTTGCGGCCCACGAGCAACGCCCGCGAGCCACCGTGCTTGCCGCGCACCACCAAGGGCATAATCGTCGCAAAAGCTTGCTGCTTCAAGAAGGCCACAATCCCGTTGTTATCAAAACCCCGATCGACATACAGGCGTTTTACCCGCAAGCCGACCGCTTGCCCTTGCGCCAACAAGCGTTCCAGCACGTCTTGGGCCTTATCGGCACGGCGCATCAGGGTAATCGCCACCGTATAGCGTTTGTGCTTCTTGATCACGTACAAGGTGGCAAAACAGAAGAAATGGGTAGTGCCGCTCTTCGCCCGCCCACGGCGCACGATCTCTTCGCTATCTTCATCATACTGCCCGTGATACGGGATTTCCGTGATGTCAATGGCCGCTGGCAAACGTGTCCTCAGCAGTTTCTTAGGCCAGCGGCGCCGCAACACCTGATTCATTTGCCTTTCCAGGGCGTGCAGCCCCCCGGCAGCGCTCAGCATGTCCTTCAATACCCCACGCACAGTATTCCCCGAAGGCGCGTTGACCAACAAATCGCACGCCCCTTGCAACGAGAGCTGTTCGACCGCTGCGGCGATCACAACATCCCAAATGTCTTGTGCTTCATAGTCGCTCTCTGCCATATTCAACGCCCATTGTTCTTGCATAACCTGCTGCACGAGCGTATGCACTTCCGAGGCTGTCAATTGTTTTTTTTTGCTCTTTGCTGTTATGATTAGGGTGAGCCATTTGAACCTCCTTGGTTTGCTTTTCCAAGCCCAAGTATGGTTAAAAATGGCTCTTTTGCAATCTAAATCCGGCTCATTGCGATCTACTGAATATAGTAGCATTTTTGTGCAAATTGTATAGAAAAACTGAGTCATCTCATAGCAGACAAGCAGTCTCTGCACTCACAAGGCAGCCTGTAAAAATCCCAAGAATTCCATTTGACATTTCCCCACAAGATGATATATTGACCTCGTTCTATATAGATATATTTCGATATATAACAAGATGACGTTCATAAAAATTATGACCGTAGAAAATCCAATCACACAAACCATCTCCGAAGACGAAATCGCCCTGATGCACCACTACATTTGCGAGGGCATCGGCGATGCCAAGCGGCTGCGACTGCTCTACCTCGTCGCCGAACGCCCGCGCAATGTCACCGAGCTGACCGAACTGCTGGACGTGACGCAGCCCACCGTCTCCCACCACCTGCGCATCCTGCGCGAGCGCGGTCTGGTGAACGCCGAGCGCGATGGTACCTCCATCTACTACTCCCTGGGCGATCCTCGCATCCTCGAAGCGATGAATATTCTACGTAGCTTTGTGGCCGACAAGATACAAGAGGCAGGAAGCAAGATTTCGTAATTCGGGCATGGTTCATGATTCGTAATTCGTAGGAGAATACTATGGGAAAACTATCGGCAGATCATACGAATTGGCTCACCACCACCTTCAGCGACCGGATGACGACCCGGCGCGTCGAGCGCAAGCTCTACAGCCACGACGTTGGCGAGATGCCGCTGTTGATCAAACCGCTCATCGGGACGCCGATGGCCGACGCGGTAGTGCAGCCCGAATCCGAAGCGGAGGTCATCGCGCTGGTGAAGTGGGCGGCGGCGAACCGCGTCCCGCTCGTGCCGCGCGGCAAAGCGACGTCGGGGTACGGCGGCGTGCTGCCGGTGAAGGGCGGCGTGGTCGTCGACTTCTTCCGCATGGCGCAGGTGCTCCACGTGGACGTCGAAGCCCAAACCGCCACACTGCAACCCGGCATCGTCTGGGAGAACGCCGACCGCGAGCTGAAGAAGCACGGGATGACGTTGCGCACCTACCCCAGCAGCTACCCCTCGGCGACGGCGGGCGGCTGGCTGGCGCAGGGTGGCGCGGGCTACGGCTCCTTCGAGGCCGGCTGGTTCCGCGACAACGTCGTCAGCGCGCGCGTGGTGCTCGGAACCGGCGAGGTGGGTGTGTTCGACGGCGATGGCCTGGATATGATCTACGAAGCCGAGGGCATCACCGGCATCATCACCGAGATGACGGTCAAGATCATGCCTGAAGTCCCGCTGGACATTCTCTCCATCGGCTGCCCCGACGCGCGCGAGCTGCAACACTTGCTGGAAGGCTTCCTGGAGTGCAACCTGCCGATCTGGTCGATGCACTTCATCAACCCGCGTATGGCTGCGATGAAGAATCAGGCTCCGCCGATGATGCACCAGGGACACCCTGTCGAAAAGCACGTGGAACTACCTGAAACGTACATCACCACGATTGCCGTCCGCCAGAAGGATAGCGAGTTCGTGCGGTCGCAACTGGCCGAGCGGATGAGCACGGGCAAGTGCAAGGCCACCTTGCTCAACGACGAAATCGCGCAGCACGAGTGGGAGAACCGCTTCCGCATTATGACGGTGAAACGCCTGGGACCGAGTCTCGTGCCGGCCGAGGTCGTCGTGCCGCTTTCCGGCCTCGGTGCGATGCTATCCGACGTCGAGAGCAAAATCGCGCAGCCCGTGGTGAAGGAAGGGATGCTCATCCGCCAGGGGCGCAACCCCAAGGGCGAGCCGGAAGTCGTCATCCTCGGCTTCATCCCCGCCGACCAGCGCAAGCTGAGCTACAACTTCGTCTTCCCGCTCTCGCTGACGATCGCCAGGATCGCGGAGAAGTACGGCGGGCGGCCCTACGCCACCGGTCTGTACTACGCCAAGATGGCGCCCAAGGTCCTGGGACAGGAACACGTCAAAGTGCTCAAGGAATTCAAGACCAAGGCCGATCCCACCGGGATTCTGAATCCGGGCAAGGTCATCGGCAATGCGCTGATCAGCAACGCGCTTATCGCCGCCAACGCCTTCGAGCCGCTGCTGCGCCCCTTCGGCAACGCTATGAGCGCCAATGTGGGCGAGAAGTTCCCCGATAAGCCCGTGCGCGGCATCCCCGCAGACGTAGCGTGGTATGCCTACGCCTGCTCGCAATGCGGCTACTGCGTCCAGGAATGCGATCAATATTACGGGCGCGGGTGGGAGAGCCAGAGTCCGCGCGGCAAATGGTACTGGCTGCGCGAGTATATGGAAGGCCGCGAGCAATGGGATCAGTTTATGGTCGATACCTTCCTGGTCTGCACCACCTGCGAGCTGTGCAACCTGCGCTGTTCGGCTTCGCTACCCATCGAATCTTCGTGGATGAAATTGCGCGGCAAGCTGATCCACGAAGACGGCAAGATGACCTTCCCACCCTTCGAGATGATGGCGGCGGCACTCACCGACCAGGGCAACATCTGGGCCGGATACCGCAAGAATCGCGACGCCTGGTTCCCGGAAGACCTGCGGGAAAAGCACAGCGGAAAGAAGGCCAAAGCGGCCTATTTCGCCGGATGCACGGTGAGCTACGTCGAACACGACATCGGGCAGGCGACGGTGCGGCTGCTGGACGAGGCAGGCGTGGATTTCACCTACGTCGGCAAGAAGGAGAACTGCTGCGGCACGCCGATGCTCGTCGCCGGAAAGTGGGAGGTCTTCGCAGAGACCGTCAAGAAGAACATCGCCGCGGTTAAAAGCGTTGGGGCCGATACCGTCATCACCTCCTGCCCGGCGTGCAATATGATGTGGCGGCACGTGTACCCGGAGTGGGCGGAGAAATTGGGGATTGAGTACGGGATCACCGCGCTGCACTACAGCGAAGTCGTGGCGGAGAAGATTCGCGATGGCTCGTTCACCTTCCCGGAGCAGGGCATCGAACCGGTCAACGTGACGTGGCACGACTCCTGCCACATGGGGCGCGTCTCGCACATCTACGAGGAGCCGCGCGACGTGATCAAGGCCATCCCCGGCGCGAATTACGTGGAAATGGAATACAACCGCGACGGCGCGCACTGCTGCGGCAGCGTGCTGACGCTTATCAAGGATCCGCCTATCGCTGCGGAAGTGGGCAAAACACGCCTGGATGAAGCCATCGAAGCCGGCGCGCAGAAAGTACTGGCGGCCTGCCCGTGCTGCGAGTTCCAGTTCCGCGTCACCCGTGACAAGAAAAACCTGGACATCGAAGTGGTCGATCTGGCGCGCTTCTGCGCCGAAGCCCTCGGCTACACCGACTTCCCCGATCCGCACCCGGAGGTCAAGGCGCAGTGGGCGGTCTTCGAGGCGATGATCGCGCTGATGACGCCACAGGGCTTCGCCGATCTGATGGGGACGATGTGGCCCGAGCTGATCGACGCGATGCCGTTCGGGATGGGCACAATGATGCGCGCGATGGGCAAAATCCCCGGCGCGCTGGGGCTGATGAAGCCGATGTTCCCGGTGCTCTTCCCCAAGCTGCTGCCGATGATGATGCCGAAGGTGATGGACACGATGCTCGCCCGCGTCGCGGCGCAAATCCCGATGCCCGACTACATGGCCGAGCAAATGCCCGATCTGATGCCAAAGGTGATGGACAACCTGATGCCGCACATGATCGGCGATGTGGTGCCACTCGTCACCGAGCCGATGATCGCGTACCTCAAGCAAAGCTAGAAATATTTCAGGGGAAGGCTGAGCCTTCCCCTGAAATATTCGTTTTCACTAGCGCGCCATCTTGCGATCCAGGGCCTCAAGCCACACGCGAAGTTGTGCGGCGCGCGGATCGCCGATCATCCTGAAAAGGGCCAGGGCATGCCGCCAGCTTTCTTGCGCGCGCCTGGCATCACCCAATGCGCCACACGCCCCGCCGATGTGCATCATAGCCTCGGCTTCTGACTTGCGGTCGTGCAATTGATACACGATCCTGAGATAGCGTTCATAGCATTTGAGCGCCTGTGTGTGCTCTTCCTGTGCCGTATAGATCTGTCCCATGAAATACAATGTCGTCGCTTCAGCCCGGCGATCCAGACGCTGCGCAGATTCCAGCACGCGCTCCAAAATGACCCTCTGCTCCGTCATCGGCAATACTCGGCTCAACATAGGGAAAATGCGTAACACTACGTCACATAGCCAGCGATCGACGTTCCCCGGATGAGGCCAACTGGGATCGGCGCCGCTCATCCGTAACCAGGCCGCCCACAGATGTGGCCAAATCGCACTGAAACGCCATACCCCTTCCTCACGGTAGGGTCCGCGCGCATTGTAAAGATCACCGGCACGGGCGGCTTCGGCCAGCACGTAGTGTGCGTAGCGCGCCATCACGAGACGGGTACGATCTGGCTGTCCGAGCATAAGTTCTTGAGCGTAGAAGGACACCATTTCGTGCAGCGTATAAAGCTCGGTCTCGGGCGTGTACATCACCAGGTTGCTGCGGACGAAGGCCACGAGCAGTGCGTCGGCAGTCTTCATATCGACGCCCCAAACCACCATAGCCGCCAGCCGGGTGAAGGGCGCGGGGAATACCGCCAGCGCCTCAAAGTAAGAGCGTTGTTCTTCGGGCATGGCTTCGTAGGCCAGTTCGAGCGCGATGGTGACGGCCAGGTTGGCATCGGAGGTACGCAGCGCAGTTAACCGTTTCTTGATCGCGTTGTACTGCGACAGCAAAGCGCGCGGCTGACCGCGTCCCCTCGGCGTTCGCCCATAGAAATCCCGCAACAGTGCCCCCACCAGGCGCAGCGCTAATGGACTACCGCCAAAACGTTGTAAGATTTTGTTGAGCACCCGCTGCCGCATCCTGGCACACTCAGGCGCAATCTGCAACAGCAATGCATGCGCATCTTCCGTTCGCAGTTTGTGTAAACTGAGCGAATACAACTTTGACGAAACGGGAAATTCATTTCGTGTGGTCACAATCACTGCCGAAGGCTGGCGGGGCAGCAAGCGCCGCAATTGTGTAGCACTGGCAATGTTGTCTAAAAGCAGCAGAACTTTAAGATTACCGAACGTCTCGCGGTATAGACGATCCAGCTCGCCCTGTTCTTCCGGCAACAGCGCATCGGGATGAAACGGTCTGAGGAGACGACGTTGTGCTTCAGCGGGGAGCAACGGTGTGACGAAATCCGGCATCCCTCCGCGCAGATCGATCTCAAGGCAGCCATCGGGGAAATCCTTGGACAGCATCGAAGCCAACTGGCGAGCCAATGCCGTCGCGCCCTCTCCCAGATCGCCAGCGGCGCTGGTGATCAACACGCCACGATCAAAGTTCGCTTGCAGGTCCGCCAACTCTGCACGCCGTCCAACAAAACCAACCGGCGGCGGCGTCATGTTAAATCGCAGCGTCGGTGGATGGACAAACAGTTTTAGTTCGGTTCCTGGCGAAGATTTTTGCGCCACCCCACACCCCATCGTTCTAACTTTAGGCTTCATATTGTAGAGGCGCTTGCCGATAAAAGCAAATGGCATCCCACCCATCCGGAAACACACCTGGGTAGTTTTGGCGCGCCAGACGTGACTTGGGCCTCATCCGGCTGCGCCAAAACTGCGGGTCTCATTGGTAGTTGCGGGCTAAGATACGGCGAAACTTACCCCAGGACTGGAACACGCCCACATACTCAGTTGGCATTGGTAAACTGGCTAACTTCTGCTATAGTTAAAGTTAGTTCAGGCGCTTCCACATCCATCTCAACATCTCGACCACTCGCCACCAAGACGACGCGACTCATGACTATCAAACTATTTTCATAAGGAGGTACGCAATGGCAATCATCACCATTTCCAGGCAATATGGCAGCGGCGGCGACGAGATCGCCGAGCGCGTCTGCGACATTCTTGGTTACACTTACTTCGACAAAGACCTCATCGCCAAAGTCGCGTCGGAAGTCGGCGCGTTCAAGGAAGAGCAAATCGTCGATATATCAGAAGACACGTATATGATGCGCAACTTCATGGAACGGCTGTTTGGCGGACGCCGCATAAAGGTTCAGACCGGACCTTTGGTTGCCGGCAGCACGAAGTCGGCACAAGTTCAATCTCTGAACGAGGAACGAGGTGTAGCCTTCATGCACAGCATCATTATGGGAGCCTATCAACGCGGCAATGTCGTCATTGTGGGTCGCGGCGGACAGGCCATCTTGCGCGAACAGCCGGGGGTACTCCACGTCCGTATCACCGCGCCGCTTGGCGCGCGAGTGTTGCGCGTCAAAGAGCGGGAGAACATCACCATCGGGGAAGCCACCGATCTCACCAAGAGCAAGGACCTGACGGCTGAGACGTATCTGCGCAAGTTCTTCGACATCGATTGGAACGATCCGCTTCTGTACCATCTGACGTGCAATACCGGCAGACTGGACATCGACGGCGTAGTCGCGATCATCGTTAGCGCGCTGGGCCGCCTCAAAACGATCAAATTTGGGTTAGTATAGGGTATCAAAAGTCACCTCGAAAACGCTACTGACCCGAATGTGTCTTGCCAAACTTTCTATGCCAATAAAGCACCAAAATTGCTTTAGTTTTTCATGTTCAGGTCAGTAAATACCCTTTGACGAAAGTAGGGGGTATGTTATAATCCCCTAAAGCGAAGCGATCGTTACTATAGCAGTAACACAAAACGCAGCGTGCCAACCCTCTCTCCTCACGACCAGGAGTACCGACTGGCGGTTCACTGCGCGAAAATAGATTGTGCTCAGTTAGAATATTGGATACTGCTTGAATATTTTTCACCTGATAGGAGGTATATCATATGGCAGAACGTAAAATGGCGATGATGGATGGCAACACCGCGTGCGCAAGCACCGCTCACAAGATTAACGAAGTTGTTGCGATCTATCCGATTACCCCATCCAGCCCGATGGGCGAAACAGCCGATCAACTTTCGGCTGACGGCAGCACCAACATCTGGGGGACTGTGCCTCTGGTGGTTGAAATGCAAGCCGAAGGTGGCGCAGCAGGTGCTGTTCACGGGGCGTTGCAGACTGGCTCCTTGACCACGACTTTCACCGCATCTCAGGGCTTATTGTTGATGATCCCCAATATGTTCAAGATTGCAGGCGAATTAACGGCTGCCGTCATCAACGTATCTGCACGCAGTTTGGCGGCGCAGGCCCTGTCGATCTTCGGCGATCACAGTGACGTGATGGCCGCGCGTTCCACCGGCTTTGCACTTTTGGCCAGCAACTCGGTGCAGGAAGCGCAGGATTTCACCGTCATCGCACAGGCTGCCACATTGGAGGCCCGTGTGCCCTTTATTCACTTCTTCGACGGTTTCCGCACCAGCCACGAAGTCAACAAGATCGAAGTACTGAGTGATGAAGTGCTGCGCGAAATGATCGATGACGATCTCGTGCATGCCCACCGTTCCCGCGCTATGAACCCTGAAAAGCCCATCGTGCGCGGCACGTCACAAGGCCCCGACGTCTACTTCCAGGGTCGTGAAGCCGTGAACCCCTTCTACCTGAAGACGCCCGAGATTGTGCAGAAGGTGATGGACAAGTTCAGCAAGCTGACCGGGCGTGAATACAACTTGTTCGACTACGTCGGCGCGCCCGACGCTGAGCGCGTCATTGTATTGATGGGCTCCGGCGCCGAAGTGGCCCACGAGACCGTCGAGTACCTGGTATCGCAGGGTGAGAAGGTGGGGCTGATCAAGGTGCGCCTCTACCGCCCGTTCGGCGTTGAGCAGTTCGCGGCGGCTCTGCCCGAAACTGCCAAGGTGGTCGCGGCTCTCGACCGCACAAAAGAGCCTGGCAGCGCCGGCGAGCCTCTGTACCAGGATGTCATTACGGCCAAAGCTGAACTCGACTTGAGCGTTAAAGTCATTGGCGGCCGCTACGGCCTATCCAGCAAGGAATTCACGCCGGCAATGGTCAAGGGCATCTTCGACGAAATGAAGAAGGATAAGCCCAAGAACCACTTCACCATTGGCATCAACGATGACGTGACGCACACCAGCCTGGACTATGATCCAGCGTTTAACATCGAGCCAGAAGATGTGGTGCGCGCGTTGTTCTTCGGTCTGGGTTCCGACGGCACGGTCGGCGCGAACAAAAACTCCATCAAGATCATTGGTGAAGAAACTGATAATTATGCGCAGGGTTACTTCTCCTACGACGCGAAGAAGTCCGGTGGCTACACCGTTTCGCACCTGCGCTTCGGCCCGCGCCCCATCCGCCAGACGTGTCTGGTCAATTCCGCTAACTTCATCGGCTGCCACCAATTCGTCTTCCTTGAAAAGTTGGACGTCTTGGGGCCGGCGGAGGAAGAGGCCACGTTCTTGCTGAATACGCCCTACGCGCCCGAAGAGACATGGGACAAGATGCCGCGTCACATTCAGCAGGAAATTATCGACAAAAAACTCAAGTTCTACGTCATCAACGCTTACGATGTAGCGAAAGAGGCCGGTATGCCGGGTCGCATCAATACTATTATGCAGACCTGCTTCTTCGCACTGGCCAACGTCTTGCCTAAAGACGAAGCGATTGAGAAGATCAAGTACTTCATCAAGAAGACCTATGGCAAGAAGGGCGAAAACATCGTGAAGATGAATTACGCCGCCGTAGACAACGCACTGGCGAACATGGTCAAGATTGACGTGCCCGCAGAAGCCACGAGTGACATCGAAGCGCCACCTATTATGGTTGAGGGTGGTCCCGAATACGTCTATGATGTCGCTGCCAAGATCGCATCCCTGCGGGGCAACGAAGTGCCCGTTTCCGCGATGCCCGCCGACGGCACCTTCCCCACCGGCACGACGCAGTACGAGAAACGCAGCGTCGCGCTGGAAATGCCCGTGTGGGACCCGGATGTCTGCATCCAGTGCGGCAAGTGCGCGATGGCGTGCCCGCACGCGGTCATTCGTATGAAGATTTACGATCCTGCGATCCTGGAAAACGCTCCGGAAGGCTTCCAGTCTACCGAGGCCAAAGGCCGCAAGTTTGCGGGCAAGATGTTCACGATTCAGGCTGCGCCTGAGGACTGCACAGGTTGTGGTCTGTGTGTCGAGACCTGTCCGGCCAAGAACAAAGAAGTTGAGGGACGCAAGGCCATCAATATGACCCCGCAACCGCCGATTCGCGAGCAACAGCGCGAATACTGGAATTTTTTCTTCAACGAAATTCCCGATTACGACCGCACCGAACTGAACCTGAATTTGGTGAAGGAAGCGCAGCTCTTACGCCCGTTATTCGAGTTCTCCGGCGCGTGCGCGGGATGTGGTGAAGCGCCCTACGTCCGCTTGCTCAGCCAGCTCTTCGGTGACCGCGCGATCATCTCCAATGCCACCGGCTGCTCATCGATCTACGGGGGCTATATGCCTACGACGCCCTATACCAAGAACGCGGATGGCCGTGGCCCCACCTGGAACAACAGTTTGTTCGAAGACAACGCCGAGTTTGGCTATGGCTTCCGGTTGACGATGGACAAGCAAGAGGAATACGCCCGCGAGTTGGTCGAAAAGTTCCGCAGCGACCTGGGCGATGAACTTGCGGATGGCCTGCTCAATTCCGAGCAAATTACCGAGAAAGACTACGCCGAACAACGCGTGCGGGTTGCCCAGTTGCGCGCCGCCCTGGTGAACAGGACTGAACCCGCCGCTAAGGATCTTATGAGCCTGGCTGACGTGCTCGTTCGCCGCTCAGTATGGATCGTCGGCGGTGATGGCTGGGCTTACGATATTGGCTACGGCGGTCTGGATCACGTCATAGCCCAGGGCCGCAACGTCAACATTCTGGTTCTGGATACGCAAGTATACTCCAACACCGGCGGTCAGATGTCTAAAGCCAGCCCGCGCGCTGCAGTCGCGAAGTTCGCGGCGGCGGGACGCCCCTTGCCCAAGAAGGATCTGGGCCTGATGGCGATGACGTATGGCAACGTCTACGTCGCGCAGATTTCGATGGGCACGAATGATGCACAGGCTCTCAAAGCGTTCCGTGAGGCAGAATCCTACGATGGGCCGAGCCTCATCATCGCTTACAGCCACTGCATCTTGCACGGCATCCGGCGCATGAACCAGGGTTTCGAGCAACAGAAGAAAGCCGTGGATTCAGGCGCGTGGATTCTCTACCGGTATGATCCGCGCCTGGCGTACCAGGGCAAGAACCCGCTGCAACTCGATTATCGCCCACATCAGCGCGAGGAAAAGCCCCCGCTGGACATCAAAGAATACATGTACAATGAGGTGCGCTTTAAGACACTGCGGGCCTCAAAACCCGAGCGTGCTGCGGAACTACTTGAGTTAGCACGCCAGGATGCACAATGGCGCTGGACGTATTACAGACAGTTGGCCCAGATGGACTACAGCGGTCAAAAAGAGATCGCGGACTAGCTGTCGTCAAGCACCACACAACGCCCGACGGGACATCCCGCCGGGCGTTTTTCTTTGGATTGTGACCACGTTAAGCAATCAACGTCTGGAGAATCGACTCCACCTCGAGGATGTGGCCAACCGCGTAATCAATGCCGCTCGTCGCAACTTCGCCCTCGCGGACGAGTACGGTACGCATTCCGGCGTCCACCGCGCCGCGCAAGTAGCTCACCTGGTCATCGAGCATGACGCAAGCGGATGCCGGTACCTGTAAAATCTCCAACGCTCGCTCGAAAGCGTGCGGATGCGGCTTGCTCTGGTAATCCATCGCACGCACGTCGATGATATGCGCGAAATGCCGGCGCACGCCCAACTGTTGCAAGATGCGCTCCGCCCAATCCGCGACACTGTTGGTAAAAACGGCCTTCGTAACATTCAGCCGCGAGAGCATCCCATCGAGCGCGGGATTGGGCGCGATATAGCGGCTGATGTCGATGTCATGCACATAGTCCAGGTAAGCGTCGATATCCACTTTGGGATGGTGCAGCAGCAAGCCACGCATCGTCGTACCGTAGTTGACGAAATAGTCGCGGCGCAGCACCGCAGATTCTTCCAGCGAGATATTTAGCTGCTGCGCGACCCAATCGACAAGCCGCGTCCCCAGCTCTTTGAAGAGGCCGGTATCATTCGTGTACAACGTATCATCAAGATCAAAGAGAACGTATTCCATCAATCACCCAATCGTTCCGTGGAGCGGCAACGCCACCAAACCACTAACCACCTTAGGAAAGAAATCGGTAGACTTTTGCGGCATCCGCTCGCCCGCCACGGTACACGCCTGTATCTGCTCAATGCGCGTCGGGTTCAACAGGAACAGGAAGTTCGCCTCGCCCCTGTCTACAGCAACATAGCCTGGATCGGGATCACGCAGGTAGGTCAGGTTCTCGAGCCGCCGCACGCTCTCTTTGCTCAGCCCCATCACGTGTTCGATGACCAACTCGTGCAGCACGGCCACGTCGAGCGCGCGCCAATGTGGATCGCGGTCCGGCGCGAGCGCCGCCATCGCGTTCAGCGTCTTGAGCGTGAGCATGGTGTACGTGCCATCATAAAAGCCAAAGCGCGGATGATCAGGGGCGGCGGCCGCAAGGCCTGCTTCCAGCGCGGCCCGGTCGGCGACAGGCTCGACGACGAAGTACGGCTCCAGTGCCTTCAGCAACGCCTTCCCCTCCATCTTCGTGTAAGAGTGAATCAGCCGGTGCGTCGGCAAGACCACCAGGCCCGGATCGCTCATACTGACGAGGGTCGCCATCACGTAGTTAAAGGCGGCATCCAGTGGAGCGCCAGGGTGTTGCTGGCGCATTTCATCGCGGTAGTTCAGCGCGGTCTCGTAACGGTGATGCCCATCGGCGATGATGAGCGGCTGCTTCGTCGCCATCTCCGCGACCACGGCCTCGATAAGCGCCGGTTCGTTGATCACCCAAAACGCCTGCTCCACCTCCGGTTCGATCACCTGATCGCGGACGAGGGCCGGCATATGCGCATCCAGGAACGGCTGCAGGAGTTGGTTAACCGCGGAGGTTTCGTCGGGATAGAGCATGAAGATGTGGCCCCATCCCGTCTCCGTAGCACGGGTGAGGTTGAGGCGATCCACCTTCGGACCACTCAACGTGTGCTCGTGTGGCAGTACCACGCCCTCATCGAAGCGGCTTAACTCAAGCGCAGCCGTGAGGCCGCGGCGTGTGTGCTCGACACCGTCAGGCGTGGTGAACGTCTGCTCCAGCACGTAGAGCGCGGGTACCGGGTCACGAATGAAGATTTCCTCCGCCAACCAGTTGCACATATAGCCGCGCGCGCGGGTGTAGACGTTGTTATCGTCGTTGTCATCTGGTGTGTTTCGGCCCTGGATGATGCGCACGTAGTTATACGGCGAAAGGTCGTAGTACTGCGCCTGCTCGGCGTCGTGGATGCGGTCGTAAGGCATCGTGATCACGTCGGACAAATCGCAGAATTTTTCGGGGTTGTACCGCAACCCACGGAACGGTCGAATATTCGTCATACATCCTCCTCCAAAAGATAAACCACGAATTCACACTAATTTTCACGAACATCAAACAAAATTAGTGTGAATTCGCGAAGATTCGTGGTTGAAAAACCTACGCAAGGTATTCCTGCACCAGTTTCACGATCTCATCGCCGATACGCTCTTGTGCTTCGACGGTACCCGCGCCGATGTGCGGGGTCGCCACGACCTGGGGCAGCGCGATGAGCTTGTGCAGAGCCTCGCTCTGCGGCGGTTCCTCGGTGTAAACGTCCAATGCCGCGCCCGCCAGATGTCCGCTGACCAACGCCGCGTGGAGCGCGTCCTCGTCCACCGTGCCACCGCGCGCTGCGTTGATGAGGCAAGCGCCTTCCTTCATCTTTGCAAACTGTTCCGCGGCGAGCAAGTTGTGCGTCTCCGGCGTATGCGGAATGTGTAAGCTGACGTAATCTGCAACGGCCAGCAGCTCCTCCAAGCAGACAAGGTCCGCACTATTGATATACGGATCGCAAGCCACGACCTTCATCCCCAGGGCGCGGGCCTTCTGCGCGAGCATACGCCCGATGCGCCCGTAGCCGATAATACCGAGCGTCTTCCCGGCGATTTCAGTCCCTTTGAGCTTCTTTTTCTCCCATTTCCCAGCTTTCATCGAAGCATCAGCCAACGCGAGGTTTCGCGCCAGGGAAAGCATCATCCCCAGGGCCAATTCCGCTACCGCGTTGGAGCTCGCGGCGGGCGTGTTTGCCACCTTGATGCCTTTGCTTTCGGCTACCGCCACGTCGATGCTGTCGAGACCGACCCCACCCCGGACGATGAGCTTGAGGTTGCCGGGATTCTCCAACAGCGGCGCGCGCACTTTCGTGCGGCTGCGCACGACGATGCCATCGTACTCGCCGATAACCTGCCCCAGCTCGTCCAGCGTGATCGTATCACGCACATCTACCTCGATCCCGGCTTCCCGCAGCGCCTCCACGGCCTGCGCATCCACCGGATCGCAAATCAATACTTTCGCCATAGCATCCTCCTCAAGAATAAACCATGTATCTACACAAATTCTCACGAAGAGAAATCCAATTAGTGTAAATTCGTGAAGATTCGTGGTAAGAATTTATCCGGTCATAATCCCAGAATGTCGTCGATCTGCGCCAACAACCAGCGGATGTCGTCCACAGTGAGATCACCCATGTGGGCAATGCGGAAGGTCTTCTCCTTGAGTGTTCCGTAGCCATTGGAGATCATCGCACCGCGCTCACCGAGCGCCTTGTTGAGATCGGCAACGCTGATGCCGCGCGTATTCGTCACTGTAGTGACTGTGTTGGAGAGGAAGCGCTCGTCGGGGAAGATCGCCCAATGCTTGCGCGCCCATTCACGAACGGTCTCCGCCATCTCGATATGGCGTGCCCAGCGATTGTCCAATCCTTCGGCGAGGATGTCGTCCATCTGCTGGTTGAGTGCCTGAATCAGGCTGATGGCCGGGGTCGCTGGTGTCTGGCTGCGTTTGTAATACTTGAGCATATTCAGGAAATCGAAGTAGTAGCCGCGATCCAGCACCTCGCCGGCACGCGCCAACGCGCGGTCGCTGACGGCAGCAATGGTGAGACCCGGCGGTAGTGCAAAGCACTTCTGCGAACTGGCAAAGGCCACGTCCACCCCCCAGGCGTCGAACGCGATCTTGGCGCCGGCCATGCCGGAGACCGCGTCCACCAGCACCAACACACCGGGGTATTTCTCACGCACCATCGTCGCAATCTCCTGAAGAGGGTTCATTACGCCGGTGGACGTCTCGTTAAAGGTGAGGGTCAACACATCGTAATCATCCGCGCGCAGTGCCGCGTCGATCATCTCCGGTGTGAACCCCTGGCCCATCTCGATCTCCAAGCTATCCGCGGGTATGCCGTTTGCCTTTGCGACGTCAAACCAGCGCTTGGAAAACGCGCCGCACACCGTGACCAGCGCGCGCTTCAACACAGCCTGGCGGAGCGAGCCTTCCATCAGGCCAGTGCCTGAGCTGGCATAGATGAAGACCGGTTGCTGCGTGTAGAGGAGCTTTTGCAGCTTCGGGGTCACGGCGGCCTGTAAATCGGAGTAGTCTTTGCTACGATGTCCAATCATCGGCGCAGTCTGCGCTTCCAAAATCTCATCGCGCACGTGGGTAGGCCCCGGAATAAACAATTTCTTATACATATAGTCACCTCCGTTAGCGAATTTACGAATTACGAATTACGAATTACGAATTACGATTCGAGAATCATGATTCATTGTTTACGACAGTCCGGGAACGCCGTCGATGGTTCCCGTAATTTGCAGGCGCAGGAAATTCATCACGCCGATGACGAGGAGGGCGAAAATGAGGCCCCACACGAGCGGCAACCAGGCTTCGCGCCAGCCGGTCAACGCATTGTCGCGACCCAAGGCCATCACGAACAGCATCGCACCGAGGCAAATGAACATCGCCACCACGCCCACAACGCTGTAGAGCGCGACCGGGTAGAGCAAGACCGGTTCGAGCAGATAGATCACGCCCGCTGTCGCTAATTCTACAACGATGAGAAACGCCAACTCCCGCCAGGAACGCAGCGTCTCAGCGGCTTCGCCGTCGGCCCACATGATCTGATTGAAGGCCGGAACGAGGATCACGCTCATCCCCATCCCCATCAACACGCCGGAGAGCAAGCGCAACCACGGTTGCGGCGCGTATCCTAGGAGTCCCTCTGACCGGCCACTCAGCATCGTAGTATAGGAATTGAAACCATCCAGCGCCCAAATCCCGGCAAGTGCTGCCAACACGATGAACATCTTCCACCGCGGGAAACGTTGGGAGCGCCGTCGCCGCCACACGACCCACTGGACAAGCAAGCCCGTCAGCGCGCCCGGAAACGTGCCTGAGCAACGCTGGCATAGCGGCAACTGGTGCTCGTCGATGAAAAACGAATGCGAAGGGATGCGGTGGCACACCGCTGCCGCAATGACGTCGGCTTTATCGAGAACACCGTCGGGCGTCAGAATGACGAAAAGCACCAGTCCCACGAGAGCCAGAAGAACGCCGCTCCACACCCAGAAACGAGGAAAAACGGCAGGCGCTGACGCTTCCGGGGGGCGTGTGTTCGGCGCAGGGGTATCCATCACGAAGTCCTCATTTCTAGAGAAAGGTGCTCGACGCGATTGAGGTAGTGAATGACCCAACTACCCTCACGCTCCGGATGGCCCCACTCGAAGAGACTCAATCCGGTGTTGTGCATCCACAGACGCGGCGTGTCGGAGCCAACCAGAATCCGCACCTGTGCCCCAATCGTCCCGGCGTGCGTGATAAGCAAGAGCTGCGCGGTATCGTCAAAGCGCTCGACTACCCGGCGCAGTGCCGCCGCCACGCGCGTGCGAAATCGGCTGTAGCCCGGCGTTAACTCAGGGATGGCAGGCGACATATCCCACATCGACATCGCCAACGGCGCCCACCCCGCTGCCCACTCGTCGAATTCACGAAAGTCTGGCTCGACGACGACAGGAAGGCCGAGGTAGTTCGCCACGATCTCCGCCGTGCACCGCGCGCGTTGGTAGGGACTGGCGATAATTGCGGTGATTGGCTCCTCGCTCGCCGCAAGGTATTCACCAAGCCGGTGCGCCTGGGACTCGCCCAATGGCGTCAACGGCGGATTATGATCAGCATCCGCGGTTTTGACTTGCCATTCCGATTGCCCGTGACGGGCCAGTAGCAATTTCATAGAGGCGATTATAATAGGCAGTGGCAAAAAGACAAACAGAGGAACGCTGAAAAGTCAGACCATTAGAACACTCGAATGTTCCAACTGAAACAAAGGAGCTATACGCATGCATATCATCGATCGATTTCTGGAACAAGTTGCCGCCAATGCCGACACTGCGCAGCCGGTGGATGTGCGCATCGGGGGGCATTGGACCGCCATGACGGTTGCGCTTGGCGGGCAAGTCCGAGGCGGGCTATCATCCACGCTGGGTGGCGGTGGGGATGACCATCATCACGGGAAGGGCGCACCGGTCAAAGATGCGGGGCGCTTGCTGACATACAGCACAGCGCAGTTAGCCGCGCTAGCTCACTCGAAGAGCTTGCTAGAAACGAGTGTAGGCTTTGCAACGATTAACGCGCTGCTGGACATCGACGTCGACGCCTGCGTCGAGGTCAACGCGGCGGACGTCATCGCCGAACG
This sequence comes from Anaerolineae bacterium, assembly GCA_049975385.1. Taxonomy (GTDB): domain Bacteria; phylum Chloroflexota; class Anaerolineae; order B4-G1; family SLSP01; genus DSWT01. The sequence continues at coordinate 23,913 of JBNGDO010000029.1, forward strand.
CGGCGCGGGACGGAACGTCGCCATCGTTGGCCACTTCCCGTTCATCCCGCGCATACGTACGATCGCAAAGACGTTGTGGGTGCTGGAACTGCGCCCCCGCGAGGACGATCTGCCCGCCAACATGGCAACGGAGATTTTGCCACAAGCCGACGTCGTCGCGTTGACGGGGACTTCGTTACTCAACCACACCTTCGAGGAGCTGATCGCGCTATGTCGCCGGGACGCTTTCGTGGTGATGTTGGGCGGCACGACGCCGCTGTCGCCGGTACTGTTCGAGTATGAGGTGGATGCGGTTGCGGGGACGCTGCTCGCCGATCCCGCCGCGGCACTACTCGCGGTAAGCCAGGGCGCGACGTTCCCGCAAATTCCGGGCAAGCGACTGTTGACGATGTTTAAGAAGTAGACGGTAGTCGGCAGACAGTAGACGGGGAAGGGAAAACAGACAACGTAAAACTCACGATTGAACACTGAAAGCCAATGGCTGACTGCTGAAGGCTGATAGCTGACCGCTTACTACGGGGTAACAAACGGGACGAAAGCAACGCCGCCGAGGTTGATTTTCTGGATTTCGTCTCCGCGCCGGATGATCTTCCACAGGGTTTGGTAGCCGTGACGCGGACCGACAGGAATGACCAAACGCCCGCCATCAGCCAGTTGTTCGAGGAGCGCGGGCGGGATTTCGTCCGGCGCAGCAGTGGCGATGATGCCATCGTAGGGTGCAAATTCTGGCCAACCATCATAGCCGTCGCCGAGACGGCAATGCACCGCGTAACCGAGTGATTCCAGAGCGGCCTTGGCCTGTTCATAGAGTTCGGGAATGCGCTCGATGGTGTAGACGTCCATCCCCATCTCGGCGAGGATCGCGGCCTGGTAGCCGGAGCCGGTACCGACTTCTAGCACACGGTCGCCGGGCTGTAAGTCCAGGGCGTCCGTCATCAGCGCGACGATGTACGGCTGTGAGATCGTCTGGTAGCAACCGATAGAAAGTGCATGATCACCATAAGCGGCGCCCCGCTGCGCGTCCGGCACAAAGTGGTGTCTTGGTACGTGCGCCAAGGCGTCCAACACCAAAGGATTTGTAATCCCCCGCGAACGAATAAGCGTGACCATCTCCTGTTGATCCATAATATCTCCTTACTGGCAGTTTTGCACGGCAGGGTAGTCGATCCATCCATCCCAACGAACGACGTCCGCCCCAGAAACAGCCCACACAGTCAACGGCAACGCCTCGCAGCGCCACCCTGAGAACGTCAATTGGCCCTCGGGCAGCAGCGTTTCCGGTTTGACTTCTCCGCGATAGTACCGGTAGTCACCCACGCCGCCCACGGCCTGGAGTGTGAGCGTGCCATACCACGTGCCGGAGACAGCATCCTCGCCCCACGTTACCAATACCGGCGTCTCTAGCGCCAGCGGTACGAACGTAGGAGCGATCGTGTTCGTTGGCTGGGGTGTGGGTGTCGGTGTGGGGCCTTCTTCACTCACCTCGACGATCACCGCTAAAGCCGTTCCCGCCGCCGGTTCGCTGCCCTGACGCAGCTCCCAGGTCGAAGTATAGACGCCAGTGTCGAGCGGCGCGCGCAACGGCACGATCACCTGCGTGCTCGTGCCGGCGACGAGAGGCTGCACAGGAATCGCATCGGGCGCCCCCATCTGGTCGCCGGAAACGAAAGTCACGCGCAGGTCCTCAGGCCACGTGCAGTCCCCGACATTGTGCGCGCTCAGATAAACGGCGACTGTCGTAGCAGGCAGCACGACGCTGCCCGGCTCCTGGCGCACCAGATTGAGCCGAACGCGGGGCGTACAAAAGGCTGACGTGTTGCCTGAAGATGTCCCCCCGGTTGGCGTGGGGGTGAGCGTAACCGGCACAGGCGTCTCATCCGTTGCCGTCGGAGCCAGCGTCGCCGTTGGCGTCGTCACAGATGACGTTAGAGGCGATTCTGTTATCAAAGAAACTTCACCGGTGGGAACAGTGGTGTTACTGAGGATTTCCTGTGTCATCTCCATCGTCACAGGCTCACGTACTGCCGCCGTGAGGGCCTGCAACTGCTGTAAAAGGAGCGGGATGTCGCCGCGGATGCCCAACCATACGACAACGCCTACAATGATGCCGACCAATGAGACTGTCGTCATCCCAGCCAAACGCGACCAAAACGAACGCCGCCGTGATGCGGTCTGTTTCCTCGGTGATGATGGCGGTTCTGTCTCATTGAGCGGAAATAGCGTAGGCGTGCGCACGGCGGGCTTGTTCTCCATAGCCACCGGCCACGTCCGCAATAGACGATCATCCTCATCGAGATCGTCCTCATCGCGCGAAGAGCGCCGTGATGCAGGTGGAGGTGTTGTCGCCGCAGACGGTGGTGTTAGGGTCATAGGCGGTGGCGAAACTGCAGGCGCCCCAGCGTATGCCTCCGGTCCGATCACTTGGCGCAGTGCCGCGGCCATCTCTGCGGCGCGCGCAAACCGCTCTTCCGGAGTTTTCGCCATGGCTTTAAGGATCACCGCTTCAAGGTCCTGCGGCACCGACTGCACAAATCGCGCGAGAGGTGGTGGTGTGTCGTTGATGTGCTGCATCACCATCCCCATAGGAGAATCAGACTCGAAGGGTAACTGCCCGGTCAACATCTGATAAAGGACCACACCGAGCGAGTAGATGTCCGAAGCCGTCGTCCCCTGACGGCCCATCCCGACTTCAGGCGCCATATATGCAGGCGTACCGACCATCGCACCGCTGGCAGTCAGCCCGGAAAGTGTCAGCATCTTGGCGATACCAAAGTCAGTCAGCACCGGCTGTCCATCTTGCATAAACATGATGTTGGCGGGTTTGACGTCCCGGTGAACCATGCCGCGCTGATGGGCGTAATCGAGCGCGTCGGCAATCGCTACCCCGATACGTACAGCCTCTTCTTGGGCCAAAAGTCCTTCGGCCATGCGGGTTTTAAGCGTCGGGCCATCGATATACTCCATCACCATGTAGTAAATGTCCAACGCTTCGTTATAGTCGAAATCGTAGACTTGCATGATGTTGGGATGACGCAGCGTGGCGACGATGCGCGCCTCGCGTTTGAAGCGCGTGACAAAGCCTTCCTCGCCCGCCAGGAAAGGATGCAGCACTTTGACCGCCACCATGCGGTCTAGCTGCGCGTGCTGGCCTTTGTAGACCTCCGACATTCCACCGTGCCCGATATGCTCGAGCACTTCGTATTTGCCAAGGGTCTTGTCGATTAAATATAAAACACTAGTCACACAAACTCCCTAGGAGTTGCAAGATTAGCCGTTTGCTCTCGACAGGCGCGGATAAACGTGGTCAACACGTCCCACGCGCGGTCGAAATCTACCTCAGCGACGAAGATATGATCCCGCGAAAAGGCCGACAGCGCGACAATGCTTATCCCCGCATCGGCCAACTCGGATGTCAACGCCGCCAGATAACCAATGACACCCCAATCCAACGGTATATCGAACGTGATCAGACGATACGGGGGCGAGACGTCTAGCGCCACAACGGACGAAGGAAGCTGCCCAAAAGCTTCCTGAGCCAGAACCAGTGTCATCTCGTCCTTATCCCGAATGCAAGCCCAGAACGACGCCAGCTCAGTTTCTAATCCCAGAGGGATACACTTCCCTGGCGCCAAACCGATCTTGATAATCTGATAGACCTTGCCATCGGTGAACAAATCCGTCTGGGCCAGAATATGAATCAATTCAGGCTGCACCGTCATCGTCCATCTCCGCCAGGCATAGCAGGACCGCTTCGCGGCGCACCTCTGACCAACGATTCAGCGCAGCCTGCCGGAGGCTCTCGCATACGTGGAACCGAATCAACATACACTCATTATACCTGCGAAAGCGCAGGAATCAAAAAGCTTGATACAGGGCCTTATCATTCTCCAGTAGAGTTAGAATAATTCATACATACCCTCAAAGAATGCTGTGAAGCGCACTTGCGTGCAAGAAGGATGAGGTCCTAAAGCCGAACACGAGTCTTGGAACGCGACTACAAAGTCTGGTATAATTCAAGCATTATGGCGTTACTCTCAACATCCAATTTAGCGAAGTATTACGGCCCAGATGAAATCTTCTCGCAGATTTCCTTTGAAGTCCACCAAGGCGATTGCGTAGCTCTGGTGGGCGTCAACGGCTGTGGGAAGAGCACGCTGCTAGACCTCATTGCTGGTGTGCAAGAGCCCGACGCCGGGACGGTGAATCACGCACGTGATATCCGCATCGGTTACCTGCCGCAAACGCCTGATTTCGACACCACAGGGACTTTGTGGGAGGCAATGGAAGTCGTTTTTGCCGATCTATACGCACAGCAGGAAACGCTGCGTCGCCTGGAAGAGCAGATGGCCTCACCAGACGACGCAGAGCGGGAAAAGGCACTTAGCCGTTACGGTGTTCTGCTGGACAAATTCGAACACGCAGGCGGTTTCACGTATGAGACGCGCATTGGGCAAGTACTCGGCGGCCTGGGATTTCGCAAGGAAGAGTTCGACATGCCGACAGCCTACCTCAGCGGCGGCGAGCAAACACGCGCACTGCTGGCACGGCTGCTATTGGAAGAGCCGGACCTGCTGCTGATGGACGAGCCGACCAACCACCTCGACCTGGAAGGGATCGAGTGGCTGGAAGAGCAGCTCAAGAGTTGGAAAGGCGGCATCATCGTGGTGGGGCACGACCGCGAATTTCTGGACACCATTGCCACTCGGGTACTGGAGATGGAGTTCGGCCACATCGACGCTTACCGGGGCAACTACAGCGCCTACGTCCAACAACGCGCCGACCGGCGGCGGCAGCAGCAGATAGCCTACAAGACGCAGCAACAAGAAATTGCCAAAACCGAGGACTACATCCGCCGTTACATGGCCGGGCAACGCACGGCACAGGCCAAAGGACGGCAGCGCCGTCTGGAGCGCGTCGAGCGGCTGGAACGCCCTATGGAGCAGTCGCACATCCACATCGACTTGCAGACCACGCTGCGCAGCGGCGACCTCGTGCTTGGCCTGTACAATCTGCAGGCCGGGTACGCGCCAGATGCGCCGATGGTCGCCGTAGAAGAAGCCGAAATCCGCCGCCGCCAACGCGTCGCGCTGGTCGGGCCGAATGGCTCCGGCAAGACGACGCTCCTGCGCACAATCCTGCGCACGATTCAGCCTCTGCACGGGCGGGTGCGCATCGGCGCGGCGGTGCACATCGGTTATTTTGCGCAAGTCCAGGAACATCTGGTTGAGGGAAAAACTGTGCTGGAGACGCTCCTCGACGCCGGTATGACCTCCGTCGCTGAGACGCGCAATTTCCTGGCGCGCTACGGCTTCCGCGGTGACGATGTCTTCAAGGACGTCGGCGTCCTTTCCGGCGGCGAGCGCGCGCGGGTCGCCCTGGCGATTCTGACGCTGGAAAAAGCCAACTTCTTACTGTTGGACGAACCCACGAACCATCTCGATATTCCCTCGCAGGAAGTGCTGCAAGACGTCATCAGCGACTTCAACGGGACGGTGCTGCTGGTCAGTCACGACCGCTATCTCATCCGCGAGGTCGCGACGCAGGTGTGGGCCATCGCCGACGGGAGACTGCACGTTTTCGAAGAGGGATACGCCGCCTACGCTGCGTGGCATCGTGACTATCGCAGCGGCAATGTGCCGGGCCTGCAGAAGCACGAGGAAGAAGCGCGCGCCCGCCGCGAAGCCGAGCGTCAGGCCGCACGCGAACGCGAGCGCGCTCTGACCCGCCAGCAAAAACAACTGGAGAGCCTGGAAACGGAGATCCACGCCCTGGAAGCGCGCATGCAAGAACTTACCACCGCCCTGGACACCGCCGGTCGCACGCAAGACGTCGCCCGCGTTGCCAAACTCGGCGCGGAGTACCATCGCGTCGAAGCCGAGCTCAATCATCTTCTGGAGGAATGGGCCACTGTTGCGGCCCACGACGCAATTTCATAAGACCACTAAGACACCAAGACACTAAGATTCATTATGACATATCAACCGCTTTCTAGTAAAGAAGAAGCTATAGCAGAAGCCATCGTAGATGCAGCATACAATGTCCACAAGAATCTTGGACCTGGGCTACTGGAAAGCATCTACGAAACATGCTTCTGCCACGAATTACATAAACGCGGATTAACCTTCAAAAGACAAGTTGCTGTTCCGGTAGTGTATGATAACATCGCCTTTGATGAAGGACTACGCCTCGACGTTCTTGTTGAAGATTTGGTCATTTGTGAGCTAAAAGCAGTACAAACAATGCTGCCCGTTTTCATCGCACAGCTCTTGACTTACCTCAAACTTAGCAACAAACGGCTAGGATTCCTCATCAACTTCAACGTTCCTCAAATCAAGCAAGGCATAAAAAGAGTCATTCGATGAACTTCGAGTCTTTGTGTCTTCGTGGTGAAGAATCCCCCTACCGCATTGGCTTGACGGGGAACATCGCTACGGGGAAGAGCACTGTCGGACGGATGTTGGCGAAGTTGGGTGCGGAGGTCATCGACGCGGACCGGGTTGCACACGCGACGTTAGCGCCCGGCGGCGCGGCCTACGATGACGTCGTCGCGGCGTTCGGCGCGGAGATTCTCGCGCCCGACGGTACAATCGACCGGGGAAAACTCGGTGACATCGTCTTCAGCGATGCGGAGGCGCTGGCGCAGCTCGAACGCGTGGTGCATCCGCCCGTAATCGCTGACGTGAGACGCCGCATCGCCGCCAGTCCTGCGCCCGTCGTCGTCGTCGAAGCCATCAAGCTGCTGGAAAGCGGCGTCGCCAGCGACTACGACGCAATATGGGTGACGACGTGCCCGGAGACGGCGCAAGTCAAGCGGCTGATGAGATCGCGCCATCTCACCCACGCAGAAGCGCTGCGCCGCATTCACGCGCAGCCGCCGCAAGCCGAAAAACTTGCCCGCGCCGACGTCGTCATCGACACGAGCGGCAGCATCGACGAGACCCGCGCGCAGGTTGTGGCAGCGTGGGAAAATATACGCTCCATCCAAGGGTAGCATAATCCTATGGCAAAGAAGTATCTCCGCACACCCGATGTCGCCAGAGCCACCGACTGTCATCCGAACACGGTGCGGCTATACGAGGAGTGGGGATTTCTCCCGCCCGTGCCGCGCACCCACAGCGGCTACCGGCAGTTTACCGAAGCCCACGTTGACTGCATGGCACTGGCGCGGCTGGCCTTTCAAGGCCCGTTTCCCGGCAAAGCGATCCGGCGCTCCGTCATTGCATTGGTCAGGCAGGCAGCCACAGGCGATCTGGGTGGGGCGCTCGAAGCGGCCTACGCGCACCTTGCGCTGGTGCAGGCTGAGCGCGCCCAGGCGGAAAGCGCAGTGCGACTCCTCGAACGATGGGCACAGGGCACACCCGCCGACGCCACGCGTGCGCCCTTGCGCATCGGTGAAACGGCGAAATTGCTGGGCGTCAGCGTGGATATGCTGCGCAATTGGGATCGCAATGGCCTGCTCGAAGTGCCGCGCGATCCCGATAATGGCTACCGCTACTACGGTGCAGAGGAGATCAGCCGGTTGCGGGTGATCCGCATGCTGATCCGCGCCGGATACAGCATCATGGCGATCCTGCGAATGTTGGTGCAGCTTGACCAGGGCACAGCAGAAGACCTCAGCCAGGCACTCGACACGCCCGCCCCCGATGAGGATGTCTACTCCGCCGCCGACCGGTGGCTCACGGCGCTCGCGGAGCAGGAGCTGCGGGCTACGGACATCATCGCGCATTTGGAGATGATGATTCACAAACATAGTCGTTAATCGAATGTACCTGCACGCGGCCATTCCCAAGTCGGGGGCGACGGCACGACGCCGCTAAACAGGATACCCTCCGCATCCATCGGGAAGCGCAGTAAACCCGGCCTGTCGTTATAGAAGTGGTCTTCCAAATTCACAGCAGAGCGCATCGCCTCGAAAGCGCGTTCGGCAGCGTCCGCGCCGCCCTCACCATAGCCATCGAGGAACGCCTGCGCTAAAGCAGACAGTGGATCGCCCGGCCAAGAATTAGCAATGGGTTGCATCGCGGCACGGCCTTCGTCGATCTGCCCTATCATCAAGAGCAACTGCGCCCGGCGAAATGACGCAAACGCGGGCCAGTGCGGCTCCTTGTTCGCCGGTTGCCACCCTTCGGCCTTGGCCACCAGCACAACCTGAGCATACCAGGGTAGCGCCGCCTCGTAGTCGCCCTGACGGAAGCGCGTCTCGCCTTCGTTCACCAACCAGCGTAGCCGGTCTTCGACGGTGACTTCCGCTTCCGCGCCCCACCCGCTGTGCTCAAGATCCACCGCGGTCTCGGCGAGCACATAACGCCCCACGCCTGCATCCCAGCGCCAGACTTGTCGCCCCAGCGGGTGATTGACCAATTTGTGATCGAAGCCCAGGCTGTAGAGGTGCGGGTAGGTGAGCACAATCTGCATTACGCCGGCCTGCGTGGGATCGGGTTCCAGCGTGTAACGCGACTCGCCGGCCCAACTGAGCAGATCCGCGCGGAAAAGCAAGATGAAGTTCTCAGCGGTCCGGCGAAGAACTTGCAGGTAGTCCCAGTACCCGCTCCCGCCCATACGCCCATACGTCGCCAGAAGCTCGGTCAAGCCATCGCCGGTCAGGTCTTGCGCTTCGACTGCGCCGGGCCACAGATTCGGATCAACCTCCATATTGTCCGGCCACGGGACAGGCATAACTTGCCAATTCCCGCCATCACTATAAGCGTAGAGCAACGGCGCGCCGCCGATACCAACGCCAATGACCAATTCGGTCTCCACACCGGGATCGAGATCGACCGGCAATACTTGCCCACCCTCCCTTCCGGGTAGGTCGGCGGCCATGCGCGCCAGGGTCGGTTGTTGTTCGGCGAGCGGGACGTCCGTTGCAATCGCCGCATCGAGGTAAGCCAGCGTGTCCGCACACAACGCTTCAGCCAACTGTTGCAACGTGGCAGCGTCAGGGTGACCACCCCCCGTCGTCATCTCAGCGAGCCAAGCCTCCGTTTGGAGGAATGGCGACGCGGTTGTCGGCGCAAACCACGCCACCGGTTCCGGGCCAAGCAACGGCGGCCGCGTGTGCGACGGGAGCAGCAGTTGCGATTCCCAGGTCGCGACGGCTGCAACCCTCAAGCCGTCTTCGCCGGCGTAAGCCAGATACCGTCCATCCGGCGACCACACGGCCTTCCCATAGCCGAGCGCGCGTATGTCGGCCTTGTCATCGACGCGCACGAGCCGCGTGCTGCCCTCTTCCCCCACCACCTGAAACCACACCTGAAAGGCCAACCAGTGCCCATCAGGGCTCCAGACCGGCGCGGGCGGCCATCCGCCGCGTCCCGCCGGTTCGTAATCGAACAGGATGTCGTGCGTGCGACGCTCCAGGTCGAGCAGCAAGATGCCGATGCGCCAAACGCCATCCCCCCTTAGCTCATCACCAACGACCCAGGCTAAACGTGTCCCATCCGGCGACCAGGAAGGACTACCGATAGCAAAGTATTCTCCCGGCGTGAAACCGAATTCCGTCAAGTCCAGCGGTTCCGGGCCACGTCCCCAGTGATAGATCCACGGCTCGCCGCGCCGGTCATACGCAATCGCGTCGCCATCCGGGGACGGCGCGGGAAAAGCACTGCTCATCTCGTCCGCATCGAGTATCTGGAAGTCACTGCCATCTGCTCGCATTATGGAAAGGTAGCCATAGGCCTGTACCTCTGTCTCCACGCCTCCGACAATGAGCCAGCCGGGCCGCGCCACCCACCATACAGGGAACTGCACAATCCATTCAGCAACGTCTGGCAACCGTTGTTGCTCTCCGGTGAGGATATCTTTCCACAGCAACGTATGCTTTCCACCCCCATACACGGTATGTATGGCTTCCGTCCCATCCGGCGAAAGCGCCACCTGGTAAGGGACATTCGCGGGGAGATCCAACGCCATGACCTCGCCAGTCCCCGTGACGCGCCACAATCGATCATCGATGCTGTAAACGAGACCTGCGGCCAGGGGCGGCAGTTTTGGCATAGGGGTGGCGGTTGGCGGCAACGCGGTCGCCGTTGGCGATGGAGTGGCTTCCGGCAACGCCGTTGGTGTAATCGTAAGGGACGTAGTCGGTGTAGCGGGAAGCGGCGCCGATGTCGCTGTGGATGTGGGTGTGACTTCGGACGCAGTACACGCCGTCAGCAAAACGAGAAGCAAACCCAAGCTGAGGTAGAGACATTTGTTACGTGATCCACTCACAAATCCCGCTCCCTGGCGGCGATTACCACCACATCCTCCGGCCCGTAAAGATGACGTGCGATGAAAGCTCGCCATACACCGTCCGGCGACACTAAAACCGGCCCACGGGTGGAAATCTGCAGCGCGTCATCACCGGGCATAGTCGCGTTCACACTGTCTGTCGGACGCGGAGCAAGGTCCCGGAGCACATCACTGGGTACAGCGGTCACCTGCTGACGAGAGTCGGTCTGCGGGGCATAGCGCCACTGAGACACACGCGCGCCGCAGGTTTCTATGTAGTACAGCACACCCTCGACGTCCCAGCCGTGCAACTCGTAGACACAACGTCGTATCTCCGCGCCCGCTGCGAAAGCTTTGGGCGCACTCCACAACACATTCGGCATCGTCGGCACGCGCATCACCGTATCCGACTCAGCCCGCACCGTCGGGCGGTAACGATGAATCGCCGGTGTGATCAAAATCACCAGCCCAACCAGCGCCAGCGCCACACGCGCAACCTTACGCGGGCGCCCCCCAAACAACGCGATAGCAACGAGTACCAAACTCGCTACGAACACGCTCCAGAAGACCAGCGGATACGAGAAAGCATGGCCCAACAGAAAGAAATACCACATTCCCAGAATATCCAATGAAGAAATAGAGCCATTAGCCACAAGAGACTTGACATAGAGCAAGCCCAACACCAGATAACGCGCGACAAACAGAACTCCGCCCAATACTAGCGCTGCCGTCACCAGCCAACGCCCACCCCGGCGCGACGTAAACGAATCTTCGATTGTCATAGCACCCTCCTGTGAACCGAATCGTTATTTACAGCGCTTCATCCTCACCATGAGGACGCCACTTGCTCTCGGTAAAACGCCAGTTCCTCCGGCCTATGTTTTTGGTAATATGCGTGCAACGACTCCGAATCCTCAATCAAATCAAGCAAGGTTTCCCAATCCGCCACGGCCAATTCATCTTTGCCCCACTGCTGATAAGCGCGTGCACGATTATTCAAAGCGTGAAGCGAATTCGGCGCAAGTTCGAGGGCAGCGGTACAGTCCTCAACGGGCTCTGCGTACGCGCCAGAGCGCGCATACATCGCGCAACGGCTGATGTACGCAGTAACGTTGCTGGGGTCCTCCACAATCAGCGCCGTAAATTCGGCCACCTGTCGCTCCGCCTGGGATTGGCAACCGGCCAGCACATTCATACACAGCAAGAGCAAACAGCACAGATTCGTTCGTGACATCGCACCTCCTGAGCGTATGGCTGCAAACGCACATAAATCAGCATAACCACGCTTTTTGCCATGTGCTTGACGCAACCACCACGTTTGCCTTACGCTCCTCTCAGCCCAGCAGCCACGGCAACGCCAACAGCAAGACAATCAACGGCAGTGCGCCCAAAAACAGCAAGAGCACGTTCGTCCACAGATTCGACTTTGTGTTTTGTGTATGCATACCGGCCCTCCTAAAAAACAGTCAACGGATTCAACGGATGAAACGGATTCAAATCTGCCATAAGCAAAGACGCCTTTTCTATACGAAATGTTCCCGCCCAATGTCGCGCGCACTCTCAGTATACCGGAACGTCGCGGCGGTGCCTACTGTGAAAATCCACAGGAAAATCGGGGCGAGATGTTTTCAACATCTCACCCCGACGCTCTACCCTCGCTACGAACATCTCCCCCCCTCTGGGGGGGATTAAGGGGGGGGATCTCCTCACCTATTCAGACGCCGCGTCGGCGACGTAATCCTCCCGCACGGCCTGCACGTAGGCTGTGAAGTAGGTCAGCCCGTCGCCGCTGACGCCGGAGAAGCGCCAGACAGGTTGTACCAAAGTAGACGGTAGACGGTAGACGGTAGACGGGGGATTTCCCGCAGGGATATACTGGTATTCATAGTAATAGACCAGTTCCGCACTGTGTACAGTGAAAGCCGTTTGCATCGCGCGTTCGAGGCGATTATCTCGCTCAACGATCTGCGGGCCGGGTTCCAGCGGCGACGGGGCAGCGCAGGGCAGGCGATCAATCTCGCCGCCGCTGCTCATGCCATCCACACGTACGACCGGCAAACCGGCTGTCATCATCCCTGGGCGAACGACGGCTTCGATGCGGACTTGTCGCTCTTCCGTCACGTGCGCTACAAAATCCTGGTTCATCCCGGCAAAAAACGACTCCAGGATGTAACGTTCATCGCGACTACATTCAGTCAACACCGCCACATCTTGCCCATCTACGGTTTCTTGTGTAATGTGACCGAAGAATACATAACGCTGCTCCTCAGGCCAAAGTTGCATAAATGAAGTGATGTCAATGCTTTGTCCGTACAACGCGCGCGGATCATCGGTCGAGACGATCTGTCCCTGGATGCGCGCTTGCAGGCGATTGAGTTGCGCCAGTTCGGCCATCATCGCGTCAGTACCACTCAGGGGATAATCGTACTCCACGCCGGGAATACGAGCGAGAGACGCTTCGATCCACTCCCGGTCGCCCTCCCGTAGCAACGTGGCGGCCACCACGCCGGTCAGTTCTACCGTCTGCCCCAACGCGAAGGGCGCTTCCGGCGTGGGCATCTCGCCAGCCGATTCCGGCTGCACCACCACGCTGACTGTGTTGCCGCCCTGCGTAACCGGGCCTTGCTCGGCATAGGGCGGCGTGCTAAGGTACTGCCAGTCCAGCGAATCACCGGGCGTGAAACCGACAGGGGCGGCAACTTCGATGCGCGCGCCGTTGCCCAACTCGGCGGGCGGGTCAGGCAGGGGATAACGCGCGCCGGTATCCTCCACCAGCCAGGCCGTGTCACCTTCGCGCTGGAATGTTCCGATCACAACTTGCACTGGCATACCGTCGGTCACCGCCTCCCAGTGCTGTACGGCCAGCCGCCAGGTGTTGTGAGCAAGGCTCTCTACCACCACGCCAGTGACGCGCAAATCATTGTAGCCGATGCGTGTCAAGTCCTCGGCATCGGGAACGTCGTTGAGCAGGAAACGTGAACCATCCTGCGTGGTCACTTGCGCCCACACGGATTGTCCCGGCTGCTCTGGTTGGAGAATTTGCACCCATCCCTGAACGGTCACGCGTTCCCCCACAGCGCGCGCGGGTGCCGGGCGGCGGAACGTGCGGATGTCCGCCCCGATATGAGAAGTATGGTCCGTCTCCAACCGGAACGCCTCGCCGGAGAGCAACGCCTCCCACGCTTCCCGCGCCGACAGGATCGGGTAACTTTGTAGTTGCTCGAAAGCCAACAGCGGAATGTGCGCGTACTGCACTTCTCCAGCAGCGTTGACCACCACATGCATCACCGCCGCATCGCCGATAAGGGGGTGGCCGTCCAGTTCCACAGTCACGTCAAGCGCCAGGAAAGACTCGTTGGGCCGGCTGACATATTCCTCTGAGGGTGTGAGGTGATAGTGCTCAGGTAGCAGGTTGCGAGCGCGCAGGAAAGCAACTGCAACCTCCGACGCCTGCTCGAGGTTCGACGCGTCGCCGGGCGCAGCCACTGCGGCGTCGTTCCCATAATGGACGCCGCCCATCGGCCCGGCAAAGCGGAAGGTGAGCGTCCGCCCATCGCTGCCCATCACCACGAGCGCCTCCGGATCGCGCGGATCGCGGTAGACTTGCGGATCGGGCAGGCCGAAGTCGCGCGCCCAGGCCAACGCCGCCTCGGGCGTGCCGGGGATGTTCTCCGTGACGTTGTACACCGGCGCGCGGTCGGGCGACGTGGGCAGTTCGACGCCCAGCAGCAATTCCGCGCCGGAAAGCAATCCATCGACAATCATCTCGCCGCCACCAGAGGCCGAGGCCAGGCGCGGGAGCAACGGCAAATCCAGCTTATCTCGATCGCCGGGCAACAAAGGCCAGGCCCATACCACCAAAAGCACGACAGCCGCAGCCATCGCCGCTAAAGCTAATCGTTTGAACATTGCTTGCCTCCTCTCAGGTCGGAGGTCTCGAGCCAGTTCCGTAGCGTTCCAGCGCGCCAGCACGTCGCGTTCGAGGCGTCCGGCAAACGCCGCGTCGGGCCGGGTCTCTTCGGCCAGATCGTACAGCGTTTGTGCAGTTTTGTCCTTATCCATTGTCCAACCTCTCCCGTAAATCCCGCAACGCGCGATTGATCAACGATTTGACCGCGATCCGGCTGCGGCCCATCGCCCGCGCCGTCTCCTTGTAGGTCAGGCCGCCGAAGAAGTGCAAAGCGACGGCCTGTGCCCGGTCGGGCGACAGCGCGCGCAGCGCTTGCGCCAACACTGCCATCCGTTCCGCGTGGACGAGCGCCGTCTCCGGCAACGGGGCCGGGTCGGGCGGGTCCCAGGCGTCGTCCGCGACCCCAGGTGGAACGGCGGCCTGGGTGCGGCAGGCATCGGCATAGCGCCGTGACGCAATCGCAAAGAGCCAGGCGGCGAACGTTCCACGCTCGCGGTACCGGGGCAGGCTTTCCAGCGCCGCCATGAACGTCTGCGACGTCAGGTCTTCGGCGGGTTGTACTGCGCCGGTACGGACGTAGAAGTAGCGGTAGATCCTCGGCAGATAGCGCCGGTAGAGCGCCGCGAACGCCGCCCGCTCGCCGGCCTGAGCCTGCCGCGCCAGGATCGCATCGGAAACCTCGCTCGAAACATCCGTGTGAATTATGTTATCTTGGATCATCGTATGGCACGCGCGTTCCATCTATAAGGTATATCGGAAAAACTCTAGCATGGGTAGCAGAGATTTCAACCCTCCACTTACACACCAGGGTTGTAGAATGAAAATAGAGTAATCGGGGATCTGTAATCGGTAACTGGGGATTAGTAACCGGTTACCAATTACCAATTACCAGTTCCCCATCACCAAGTCAAGGAGGAAACGTGAGTGAATCGCAAATTGTCGTAAAAAATCTGTACAAGACGTATCGCGTGCCGGAGCGCGAGGCGGGGGTGGGCGCGGCGCTCAAGAGCCTGGTGCACCGCGTCTACCGGGACGTGGAGGCCGTGCGCGACGTGAGTTTCGAGATCGCGCGCGGGGAATTCGTCGGCTTCATCGGGCCGAACGGGGCCGGCAAGACGACGACGCTCAAGGTGCTGTCGGGGCTGCTGCACCCGACGTCGGGAGAGGTGCGGGTGCTCGGCTTCACGCCGTGGGATCGCCGGCACGATTATCTGCGGCGCATCAGTATGGTGCTCGGCAACAAGAGCCAGATGTTGTGGGACATCCCGCCGCTCGATAGCTTCAACGTGCTCGGCGACATCTACCACGTGCCATCCGCCGAATTCAAAGATACGCTGGATGAACTGGTGGCGCTGCTGGACATGGAGGAACTGCTCACCAAGCCGGTGCGCAACTTCTCCCTCGGCGAGCGGATGAAGTGTGAACTGGTCGCCGGGCTGCTCCACCGCCCGGATGTGCTTTTCCTCGATGAGCCGACGTTGGGGCTGGACGTCTCGATGCAGGCACGGTTGCGGCGTTTCTTCGCGGAGTACAACCGGCGCAGTGGCGTGACCGTCATCCTCACCAGCCACTACATGGCCGACGTGGTCGCGCTGTGCCCGCGCGTGATCCTCATCCACCACGGGCAACTGCTCTACGACGGTGCGCTGCAAGGACTGGCGGAGAAGCTCGCGCCGTTCAAGCTGATCCGGCTGGCGCTGCGGAATGGGCATACGACGGAGGAGATTCTTCGCTCCGCTCAGAATGAGTGGCCCGCTCAGAATGAGTGGCCCGCTCAGAATGACGGCGCCAATGTAGAAATGTTGGAGTACGACGACAATCACTTCACACTCCGCGTCCCCCGCGCAGAGACGCCCGCCATCGCCGCGCGCCTGCTCAACACGCTGCCCGTCGTCGATTTCGCCGTCGAAGATCCGCCAATCGAGGCGGTGATCGATCAAATCTATCAGGAAGGAAAGGTGGAGGTGTGATATGGTCCCCAAAATCATTCTGCATACCGAAGTGAGCGTCGATGGACGCATGGACTGGATGTTGGACAACAATTTCCTCTATTACCGCATGATCGCGGATTGGAAGCTGGACGCGATGCTCTCCGGCAGCACCACGATGCTGGCAGCGTATCCCGAACCCGATACGCCTGAGATGCAGGCTGCGCCGCCGCCAGAAAAGGCACCGGGTCTACAACGCCTGCTCGTCGTCGATAGTCGAGGTCGCCTGCGCTGTTGGCGGCAGATGCAACAGAGCGAGTGGTGGGGCGAGGTGACGCTGTTGTGCTCCCACACCACGCCCGCCGACTACGTTGAGGCTGTCAAAAGCCTCGGCGTGGACGTCATCGTCGCGGGCGAGGATCACGTAGACCTGCGCGCGGCGCTGGAAGAAGCGAACGCCCGTTACAGCATTGACGTCATCCGCACCGACACCGGCGGCATCCTCCACGGAGTGTTGCTGCGCGCCGGCCTGGTTGACGAGGTCAGCGTGCTGCTCAACCCGTGCCTGGTGGGCGGCGTTTCCCCGCGCTCGCTATTCGTCGCGCCCGATCTGGAGGCGAAAAGCGGGCTGATTCCCCTGCGCCTGCTGGAGGTGAAGAATATCGAGGGTGATTTCGTGGTGCTGAGGTACGCAGTCATCAAGGAGGCGGGAGCATGAACCTGCGGGGTGGCTGGGCACTGATCAAGAAAACGTGGCTGAGTTGGGTGCAGCATCGCAGTTTCT
>JBNGDO010000030.1:0-10128 GCA_049975385.1 Anaerolineae bacterium
CATATATACCTCCAATGCGGCGCACTCCGGAAAGTGCGCCGCACCTGTAACCCATTAAGCCGTATACGTCGACGATATCGCCGCTGCGCCGGAGCCGATCCAGTCGGTGTGGAAAAACTCGCCGCGCGGTTTGTCCACGCGCTCGTAGGTGTGCGCGCCGAAGTAGTCGCGCTGCGCCTGGAGCAGGTTCTGCGGCAAGCGCGCCCGGCGGTAGCCGTCGAAGAAGGTCAGCGCGCTCGACATCGCCGGAACGGGGATGCCCAATTCGACCGCTTTGGCGATGACGCGCCGCCACGCGGCCTGCGCCTCCTCAACCTCAACTCTGAAGTAATCATCGAGCAGCAGGTTAGTCAAATCGGGGTCCTTGGCAAAGGCATCCTTGATCTTGCCCAGGAAGACGGAGCGGATGATGCAGCCGCCGCGCCACATCAGCGCGATGCCGCCGTAGTTGAGGTGCCAACCGTATTCCGCCGCCGCCGCACGCATCAGCATGTAGCCTTGCGTGTAGGACATGATCTTGGAGGCGTACAACGCGTCGTGCAAATCCTTGACAAACGCGGCCTTGGAAGCGCCAGCGTCTTTGTCGCCGTCGAAGGTCGCCGACGGTCCGGTGAGGACTTTCTCCGCCTCCTTGCGCTCTTCGAGCAGCGCCGAGAGCGCGCGAGCAAAGACAGCTTCAACGATCAACGTCAGCGGGATGCCCATCTCAAGCGCGGAGATGCCCGTCCATTTGCCGGTGCCCTTCTGCCCAGCGGTATCGAGGATTTTGTCCACAACGTATTCTCCGTCTTCATCCTTGAAGGCCAGGATGTCGCGGGTGATCTCGATGAGGTACGAGTCCAGCTTGCCCTCGTTCCACTCGGCGAAGACCCGGTGCATTTCCTCGTTGCTCATGCCCAGGCCCTCTTTCATCAACTGGTAAGCCTCGCAGATGAGCTGCATGTCGCCGTACTCGATGCCGTTGTGCACCATCTTGACGTAGTGGCCCGCGCCGTTCTCACCGACCCAGTCGCAGCAGGGGACGCCGCCATCCACTTTAGCGGCCACGGCTTGGAAAATAGGCTTGACGTGCGGCCACGCCTCCGGCGACCCGCCCGGCATGATCGAGGGTCCATTACGCGCGCCCTCCTCGCCGCCGGAGACGCCCGTGCCGATGTAGAGCAAGCCCTTCGACTCCACGTATTCAGCGCGACGCATCGTATCGTTGTAGTTGGAGTTGCCACCGTCGATGATGATGTCGCCCGGATCCAGGTGCGGGATGAGCTTGTCGATAAAGGCATCTACCGGTTTGCCGGCTTTCACCAGCAGCATCACCCGGCGCGGCGATTTCAGCATCCCCACCAATTCTTCGATGGAGTGCGCGCCGTAAATCTCGCGTCCCGCCGCGCTGCCGTTGATGAAGTCATCCACCTTCGATACGGTGCGGTTGAACACGGCCACCTTGAAGCCATGATCGCTCATATTCAACACCAAATTTTGCCCCATCACAGCCAAACCGATGAGGCCGATATCTGCTTTTTTCGACATGTTTATTCCTCCTAGAGATTGATTTTTACGAATTGCGAATAGCGAATTGCGAATAGCGAATTACGAATGGTATTGGAAATCTTGTTGGATTCAC
This sequence comes from Anaerolineae bacterium, assembly GCA_049975385.1. Taxonomy (GTDB): domain Bacteria; phylum Chloroflexota; class Anaerolineae; order B4-G1; family SLSP01; genus DSWT01. The sequence goes on from JBNGDO010000030.1 coordinate 1,622, forward strand.
AAACATTCCGTAATTCGTTATCCGCTATTCAATTTATCGAGCGTCGTTTCTTGTTAAGCTCAGTAACGAGTAACGCGATCACTTCATCCAATAGCGACCAGCGATGCTCTAGCACATCTGACTTTAGTAGCGCTTCGGCGCGATAATACCACCCTTTGCTCTCCCGAGCGGAACCGAGTGCTATGCGCAGGAAATAATCACGGTCTTTGCTAAACCCACGCCCTTGTCCTTCTTCGATATTTGCGGAAATAGCGCCTGAACTACGAATCAGTTGTTGAGCTACAGCTCTGCCCAATGGATGTTCATTGAGTTTCTCACAATCTACCCAACACAAATTGTAGAGAAACAACGCTTTGCGATACCCCACAAAACTCCACTGTGGCTCTCGCCGCATCGCCTCTGGCACACCTTGCTCCCACTCCACATAGCTTACCATCACCACTCCATCCGCCGCACTCCGTGACTCGTAATTCGTGATTCGTAATTCGTAATTCGCTATTCGCTTGCTTTCCCCATCCCCGCCCAATCCGTATGAAACGATCCTTCCCGGTCGATGCGGCGGTAAGTGTGCGCGCCGAAGTAGTCACGTTGGGATTGGAGCAGGTTGGCGGGAAGCCGTTCACTGCGGTAGGCGTCGAAGTAGGCCAGCGCGGAACTGAAAACGGGCACGGGGATGCCGTTGGCGGTCGCGTAACAGATCACCTGGCGCAGCGCATCCTGTCGCGCTTCGACGGCCTTGCCCAGGTCAGCATCCAGCAGCAGGTTGGGCAGGTTGGCATCCCGTGCAAAGGCCGCGGTGATCTTGTTGAGGAATTGCGCGCGGATGATGCAGCCGCCGCGCCAGATTTTGGCGATTTCACCGTGATTCAGGTCATAGTCGTATTCCTCGCTGGCAGCGCGCAGCACGCCAAAGCCCTGTGCATACGAACAAATTTTGGCCGCGTACATCGCCCGCTCCATCGTATCCACAAAGGCATCCACGTCACCGTCAAATACGGGTTGTGGCCCGCTGAGGGCTTTCGACGCGCGCACGCGTTCCTCTTTGTAGGACGAGAGCATCCGCGCTTCCACTGCCGCGCTGATCATCGGCGCTGCCGCACCCAGATCGAGCGCGCTCTGCGACGTCCACTTGCCGGTGCCTTTGTGCTGCGCCTCGTCGAGGATCATATCCACCAGCGGCTCGCCCGTCTCCTCATCCAGGGTAGCGAAGATGTCGCGGGTGATTTCGATAAGGTACGATTGCAGGTCGCCCTCGTTCCAGCGTCCGAAGATGTCGTGCAACTGCGCTGCGGGCAGCCCAAGACCGCGATGCAACACGTCGTAGGTTTCGGCGATGAGCTGCATGTCGCCGTACTCGATGCCGTTGTGGACCATCTTGACGAAATGCCCCGCCCCCTGTGGCCCGATGTAGGCCACGCACGGGCTCAACGTCCCATCCGGCTCGGTGACCTTGGCGGCAATCGCCTCGAAAATCGGGCGGACCAGCGACCAGGCTTTCGGATCGCCGCCGGGCATAATCGATGGCCCCCATAGCGCGCCGTACTCGCCGCCGCTCACGCCCGTTCCAAGGTAGCAAATACCATCGGCATCCAGTGCAGCAGCGCGGCGTTCCGTGTCGCGGAAGTGCGAGTTGCCGCCATCGATCAACAGGTCGCCGCGATCCAGCGCGGGCCGCAGCCCAGCGATGACGGCATCCACCGGCTTGCCCGCCGGCACCATCATCAGGATTTTGCGGGGGCGCTCCAGCAAGCCAAAGAAATCGCCCAAAATCTGGTAGCCCACAGCCTTGCCATCGCCTGCCGCGTTCAACGCCATAACCTTGCCGGCATCCAGGTCGTAGCCGGCCACGCGAAACTCATGGCGCGCCATGTTCAGCGCCAGCATCCGGCCCATCACACCCAGTCCCACAATACCGATGTCCGCTTTCTGCATAAAAATCCCCCGTTAGTTAAACGACTTTCCCATGTCGGTTTCTGTCACGTCCTTTACTTCTTTCTGGAAAGTCGAAGTGGCGATGAGTTCTTGTAGCTTGGCTTCATAGGCCACGCCGTCGAGCGGAACCTCCACAGGCTGACCGGTAAACGTCGAATACAACATCGCGTTGGCCAGTTCGACCGAGTGGATGCCTTCCTCGGCGGGAGCGATGAGCGGCGCGCCGGTCAGAATCGCGTCGGCGAAGTTCTCCAGAATCTCCGCGTGTTGCCCGCCGTGGTTGTCGAAGGTGAACGTCTCGACTTCGAAAGGCGGCCGCGCGAAGGATTGCTCGGACGTGCGCAGGAACTCCGCCGCCGGCACCAGGTTGCGCGTGAAGATGATCTGATCGCCCTCGTAAACCAGCTTGCCGTTGTCCGCCGCGATTTCCAGCCGGTTGGTGCCCGGCGCTTCGCCTGTAGAGGTGACAAACAGGCCCGTGCAGCCGCCGGGATATTCCAGGAAAGCCGTGACCTCGTCCTCCACCTCGATGGTGTGGCGCTTACCGATGTCGCAGAAGCCGTGGACCTTTTCCGGCATCCCGGTGATCCATTGCAGCAGGTCGAGGTTGTGCGGGCACTGGTTGAGCAGCACGCCGCCGCCCTCGCCGCCCCAAGTCGCCCGCCAGCCGCCGGAATCGTAGTAGGCCTGCGTGCGGAACCAGTTGGTGATGATCCAATTGACGCGCAGCAAGTCGCCGAGTTCGCCGGACTGCACCAGTTCCCGAATCTTCTGATAGAACGGATCGGTGCGCTGGTTGAACATCGCTGCAAACACCATCTGCGGATTGCGTTTGTGAGCAGCGATCAACCGCTCGCAGTCGGCCTTGTGGACGGAGATGGGCTTCTCGACGAGGACGTGATGCCCCGCATCCATCGCCGCGATGCCGATGGTCGTGTGCGCATAGTGCGGCGTGCCGATGATGACCGCATCGCAGACCTTGTCGGCCAGCAGCGCGTCCGAATTGTAGTAGGCTTTGACGCCGTAGTTAGCCGCCGCCGCGTCCGCCTTTTCCGGCACGATGTCGCAGACAGCGGTGAGTTGCACCTTGGGCTGACTCTCGATGTTGCGCAGGTGCAAATTGCCAATGTTACCAATGCCGATGACGGCGAGTCGTACTTTGTCCATGATTTACTCCTTCTGATCGTTTATTCAGATTACACGCGGACGGATCCGCACACTTTTCTCTCTGTATCCAGTGTGATCGCTTGCTATCCCTTCAGACGATACAGCATTTCTCCCGCACGCGGAACCAGCAGGATGCCTTCGTCCTCGCGATCCTTCCACTCATCCAGATTGATGCTATCCGGGTCCAGGTACCCCAGGTTGATCTGCGCACAACGCTCCGGCGGGACGCGCGTGGCCAGCGTCACCTTGATGCGCCGCTTCTCCACACCGGTTTCGCCGTCGTACTCACCCATCCCGCTGACGTGGGTGCAGTGCGCGAGCACGCCCCACGGATAATCCTTGAAGCGCTCCCACTGCTTGAGGAAGTAATCGCGGCAGTGATAGCCGACCTCATCCAGGATTTTGCCGTGTGTGTACGAAATCTCGTCGATGTGCGGCGCGTAGATGATGACCTCGCCGCCGTCGGCGATGGCCGGCTCCATTTTGTACATCCCCTTCGCCGCCGTCCAGATGTCGTCGTACAGTTCCGGCATCACCGAGAGCACCCGCTTGAACGGCTTCTCCACGTAGATGACGTGATGCTGCGCCGACAGGTCCGCCGCCGCGTCGTAGGCGTCTTCCGGCGTCCCGAAGTACAGCCCCACCAGGTCGTGATGACCTTTCACGATCATACTAAAGCAAAGTTTCGGCACGTCAATAAACGCCGCCGCCCGGTTGATGACCTCGCGAACGGGTGTGTGTTTGGTCCCGATCACCTTCCAGCTCGTGATGACCGCGCCGAGCCAGTGTGAGAAGTTGATCACCTCCGGCCCGGCGACGCCGGGGAAGAAGTACTTGTTGCCGCCGGAGAAACCCACCACTTCGTGCGGGAACGTCGGTCCGCAGATGATGACCTGATCGTATTCCCACAGCATCTTGTTGACCGTGACCGGCACGTCCATGCGCATCAAACCGCCGGTAATCGCCTCGATCTCATCCGCCGTAATCACCCCGATCTGCTTGAAGGTCTCCGGATTCTCCCACTCGTGATTGAAAATGCGCACGTTGGCATAGGTCGTCGCCTTTTCCTCGGCGGTGAGGCCGAAGAGCTTGAGCAGCGCCGCCTCGTCCATCGCCATGTGCGTCCCCAATGCGATGAGGTAATCCAACGCGGCGGCCTGGTCGCCAATCACGTCGTAGAACACGCGGAACATCATGTCCATCGGCGCAGAACGCGTCGCATCCGGTGTGATGAACAACACGCGCTTGCCGGTCATATCGTGCGCCGCGAAAGCCTGGGTCACAATCTCGCGGACTTCACCTTCGGTGAGTGTACGGTCGGAATACCCTGTGCCAATTGTCTGCATAACCACCTCCATTAACACTTACCCAGAATTATAGTCCAAAATAGTCCAAAATAAAAAGGAGCATAAGTGCGTTTTGGGTCTGGTGTTAAGAGCGAAGCTGAGCTTCGCCCTTAACACCGTGATCAACGCGCCACAAACTGCGGTAGCTCGCCACCAAACTACAGTGACGACTTACGGACAGAATTCAAACGCGCCCAGGTCCGGCGCAGCGCCGCAGTACGGAAGATCGACGTCCATGCCTGCGTCAATCAGATCACTACCCGCGACGAGCCGGGCGAAGTCGTTATCCGGCAGACTGCCATCGGCCTGGCGCGGCGCCTTAGCCAGCGTCTCGTCGAGGCTGAGGAAGTCGGTGATCATCGCCGTCACGGTAAGCGTCCAACTGTTGTAGTCCTGGACGGAGTCCGCGACGATGTTGGTGTCTGCTGTCACCGGGTCAAAGCTGACGTTGTTATGTAATACGTGATGGCTGCCATCGTTGGGCGTTTCATTGAACGAGAAGTTGATGAGGTTACCCCACGCGACCGAGTTGTAGATGGTGATACCGCTCATGTTGTGGTTCTGGTCGAAGCCCTTGCCGCTCTCGTAGGCGTTGTCGAAGGCGATGCAGTTCCTGAGAATGTGCGACGCGTTGTCGTAGTTGCCGCCCACCTTGAAGCCGTTGCCGTTGCCGCCCCAGGTAGCCGGGTTGCCAAAGAGCGTCCTGTCGCCATTGTGCCACGTCCACGAACTGTCGATGGTGACCGGGTAATCTGTGTCAAACAGATCCCAGCCATCGTCCGCGTTCTCCCAGGCCCGGCAACCGGTGAAACTGTTGCCCTTCCCGGCGTGCAGCTTACAGGCAAAGCCATCGGCATTCGAGCCGTTGGTAGCCTCGTCGAAGTTACGGTACGAGTCACAGTTGATAATCTGGTTATAAGCCGCCAACGTGCCGTTCGGATTGACGGAGGAACTCCCCAAACCGATCTGCAAACCGGTGTCTTGGTTGTGGTGCATGACGCAGTTCTCGACGATGTTGTAGCTGCCATCGATCTTGATCGCGTTATCCTGCGCGTATTGGATCTCCAGCCCCTTCAGGTGCCAGAATTTGCCGGTGATGACGAACCCGCGCGCCCCGGCAGGTGAGCCGGAGAAGTCGAGCACCGGCTGTTCGCCGGGATAGGCCCAGATCTTGTACATATTGACGAAATTACCACTTTGCGTCAGGCTGATCGTCTGGGTATGAGAGTAAACGCCACCGCGCATGTAGACTGTCTGTCCTGCCACGATGACGGAAAGAGCCTGATCTAACGTGGCGAACGGTTCATCAAGCGTGCCGGGATTGTCGTCGTTGCCATCCGGCGCCACATACAGCGGGTCTACGACGACGGGAATGGGCGGGTAGTTCTTGAGCACCAGCGGTAGGTAGGTGAGGTATGACACAAACGTAGCTGTGACGCTCTGTGCTGCATCCATCGTCACCTCACACGTATCAAGATCGCTGCATCCGGCACCATCCCATCCCTTGAACCACGAGCGCGGATCGGCAACGGCAGAAAGTGTGACGACACCCCCCATCGTGGCGGAGCACGTCTCCCCACAGTCGATGCCCGGCGGTTCGCTGGTGACCGTCCCCGACCCGTTACCCGCCTTGATGACCGTGAGCGGGTAGGTCAGGTAAGTGAACGTCGCGGTGACACTCTTGGAGGTGTCTACCGTCACATAGCATGGCCCGGTACCGCTGCACGCCCCTTCCCATCCCGTGAACTCTGAGAAGGGACCCGGGGTGGCGACGAGCGTCACCGGAATTGCGGCCGACTCGGTCGTGAAGTAGGCCGAGCAAGTGTCTCCGCAGTCAATGCCCGGCGGGGTACTGGTGATAACGCCCGTACCCGTGCCGATTTTGTAGACGATGAGCATCGGGCTGCTTTCGGAAGCGAAGACGGCCTCAACTTCCCTGGCCTCGTCCATCGTGATCACACAGTCACCCGTGCCGCTGCACGCGCCCAACCATCCGGCAAACGTATCACCGGCGTCTGGGGTGGCAGTGAGCGTCACCACAGTGCCTTCTGCCAGGACAGCCGAGCAGGTAGCGCCACAGTCAATGAGACCTGCCGGGTCGCTGGTCACAATGCCACTGCCCGATCCCGACTTCGTCACCGTGAGTGGATACATCGGAACGAGGGAGTCCACCCAGACGTCATCGAAGTCCGCAGTGGAATCAAGCGTGCCAAATCCGATCCTGCCCCAGGTGTACGGTGGAACGCCGCCCGCGTCGTCGTCGGTCGTGGTATAAACAAGTGTGCCGTTGATGTAACCGCGCAACTCATTCCCCACGACCTCGAACGTCGCCGTGTACCACTCTCCGGTCGCGATGCCGGCATTTGCGCTTCCCAGTCCGGTCGAGCCACTGCCGACCATCTTTTTGAACTCGATCTTGCCGTTATCGGCGCGCACAGCCATAAAAAAGTAGTAGTGCTCAACGTCCTGATAGCGCGCGATGAGCTTGCCGTATTTGCTCCCCGGTTTGACCCTGGCCTGGAAGGCGTAGTCCGTCCAGTTGGGCGCGCCTACCACGGAACGATCGTAGCCGCTGGTGTCGCTCTGGCGGTAGATCGTGTTTCCATCACCTTCGACAACCGTTGACCAGTCGCCATCCACCACCGTCCACTTGCCCGAACCGCTCTCGAAGTCGTCGGTGAACGGCAGCGTGAAGTAGAACTCAAACTCTGCGGTGATTGTGATCGCATCATCCACCGTCACGACACAGTCCCCGTCGCCGCTACACCCGCCGCCACTCCAGCCGGCAAAGCCAGAATTCGCACCCGGCGTAGCCGTCAGCGTGACGGTTTCCCCGTAGCCAAATTCGGCCGAGCAGGTCGCGCCACACGCGATGCCTGCCGGATCGCTGGCCACGGAACCTGTGCCACTGCCTGTCTTGACGACGGACAACGTCTGGATCAGCGCCATAAAGCGCGCCTCAACCGTCGTGGCATCCTCCAGCGTCACAACGCACGCGTCCGTGCCGCTGCATCCCGCGCCGCTCCAACCCGCAAAGACCGAGTTCCCGTCGGCGACCGCCGTCAGCGTGACAACCGTGCCGTAGGGATAATCGGCGGTACAGCTCGTACCGCAGTCGATACCTGCTGGGTCGCTGGTGACGAGGCCAGCACCATTGCCTGTCTTGGCGACGGTCAACGTCTGCGTCAGCGATTGGAACGTGGCGACGACATCGGTATCCGCAAGCATTGTCACGATGCAATCACCCGTACCGCTACAGCCTCCGCCACTCCAGCCGGTGAAGATTGAATCAACATCGGCGGTCGCTGTAAGTGTGACAACCGTGCCCGCATCGAATTCTGCGGTGCAGGTTATGCCGCAGTCAATGCCTGCCGGATCGCTGGTAACGTTACCGTCACCATTGCCAGCTTTTGTCACATTGAGATCAAACGGCCCTAACATAAACGTCGCTGTGACCATGGTGTCCGCATTCATCATGAGGACACAGTCACCTGTACCACTGCACGCGCCACTCCAACCGACGAACGTTGAACCTACGTCAGCGGCAGCAGTAAGGGTTACGGTGGCGCCGGTACTAAAGCCTGCCGCGCAGGCTGTGCCACAGTCGATGCCGGCCGGTTCGCTGGTGACCGTGCCACTGCCCTCGCCATCCGTGTAAACGACGAGTGTTGGCTCGCTCGGCGCCGAGAACACCGCAGTGACATCCTTAGCCGCGTCCATCGTGACGAGACATTCGCCCGCACCACTGCACGCGCCCATCCAGCCCACAAAGCTATCGCCCGAATCGGGCGTTGCCGTCAACGAGACGACCGTGCCGGCGGCGAAGCCGGCCGTGCAGGTCACGCCACAGTCGATGCCTTCCGGGACGCTGGTCACGGTTCCATTGCCCGATCCCGCCTTGCTTACTGTTAAACCAAAGATGCTGAGATCCGTGACGAGGACATCGTCGAACTGGACATCGCCTTCGTATGAGCCTAACGCACACTGGCCCGAGAGAAAGGGAGTAACAGTATCTGTGACGGTAAGAACCGCGGTATCATCCACGTAAGCGCGCAACGTGGT
>JBNGDO010000030.1:10228-40246 GCA_049975385.1 Anaerolineae bacterium
CAGTATCTGTGACGGTAAGAACCGCGGTATCATCCACGTAAGCGCGCAACGTGGTCGTCGTCTCACCGGAGACTTCCAGCGTCAGCGTGTACCACGTGTCGCGCGTCAGGCCAGGATCCACCGTGCCTAACGTGTTGGAACTGCCGTCCACGTACTCCCTGATCCGCAACCTCCCGTCTCCCTGGAATGCGAGGTAGTAGTAGTTCCTCGAGTCTTGCCAACGCGCCATCAGCATGCCCCAACGGCCATCGGCAATGGGGCTTTCGACCTTAACCTTGGCCCGGATGGTATAATCGGTCCAGGTTGGATCACCGGCATAGGAACGTCTGGAAGTGGGACTACTGCCGTCGAAGTCCACGCGATAGACATAGTTCGAGAACATTTCCCACTCACCGGCCTGGACGACCCAGTCATCGGCCACGCCATCATCGAAGTCTTCGGTGAGGAGCACATCGCCAGTTCCGCCTTCCGTGACGATGACATCATCAAACTGTGCGGTGCCCTCGTACGAACCAAGTGCACACGGACCTGAAAGATAAGGGGAAATGCTGTCAGTGACGGTCAGAACAGCGATGTCATCCACGTAAGCGCGCAACGTGGTTGTCGTTTCACCGGATACTTACAGCGTCAGCGTGTACCACGTGTCGCGTGTCAGATCAGGATCTACCGTGCCTAACGTGTTGGAACTACCGTCCACGTACTCCCTGATCCGCAATCTCCCGTCTCCCTGGAATGCGAGGTAGTAGTAGTTCCTCGAGTCTTGCCAACGCGCCATCAGCATGCCCCAACGCCCATCAGCAATGGGACTTTCAACCTTAACCTTGGCCCGGATGGCATAGTCGGTCCAGGTTGTAGCTGTGACGGTGTCGTAATAAGAGCGCCGAGATGTGGGAGAGTCGCCAGTGTTCCAAATCACACGGTACGTACTGTACTCAGGGATCACTGCCCAGTCGCCGGCTTGCACAATCCAACCATCGTCGTTTCCATCCTCAAAATCATCGCTGAGTAGCGTCTCGGGTCCGGTTGGTGCTGCCTCCACCGGTGAGTACAAACTCAACGACAAGATGCTAAACAACAGAACAAAGAAGATGAGTGGACAAACGAACATCAACGAGCGTTTCATGATATAACCTCCTATCGTAAACTTGAGATTGGTTGCAATTAGTCTGTCTCTCGAGATTTATCTGAATAGTGATGTCGACGCAGAAGTTGTAGCTAAAGTTACAGTCCTAGCCCATGCCGATGAAAAATATTTAATAGGGGTGTAACGCTACCAGTGCGCGAGCAGATTTGGGGAATCTTACCATCGTCACCTCCTTCCGTGTATAGTGAAAGACACAGAGTACATAGCAGGTTCCAGTACCGGCCAAAAACGCTTGCGAAGATGCTAAACAGTAAACCCCGCTCACTCGCAATCTTCTCGAAGACGTAAGCCTCTTGACTTTATGTGAAAACCATGCTACTATGATTGTGAGCGCTCACGTTACCGCTCACGTTAACTCTATTATAGCAGGTGAATTGTGAATAGCAAAAGGGTAACCATCCAGGATGTAGCCGAAGCCGCCGGTGTCTCTCGACAAACCGTCTCGCGTGCCATCAACGACCGAGGAGAAATCAGCCCGGACACGCGCGCCGAGATTTTGCGAATCGCGGAGGAAATGAACTACCGCCCTAGTAGCATCGCCCGCGGACTGGCGACACAGCGCACCGGCACGCTAGGATTGGTGGTTCCCGACGTTGCAAACCCATTCTTTGCCGAAGTCGCGCGCGGCGCGGAGCACGAGGCGTATGCGGCGGGATACAACGTCTTTCTGTGCAACACCGATGAGGACCCAAAACGCGAAACAGCGGTATTGCGTTCATTGGAAGAGAAACGTGTCGATGGCGTAATGCTATGCAGTTCTCGCCTCGATGACGACGCGCTCCGCACGTCGTTGAGCCGTCACGCCAGTGTGGTACTCGTCAACCGACGATTAAATGGCGATGACTTCGGCTGCGTCATCATCGACGACGAAAAGGGCGGACAGGAGATCACCCAGCACTTGCTCAATACAGAACACCGCGCCATCGGGTTTCTAACCGGACCGCCCGCCTCACGCAGTGGGCAGAAACGCATAGCAGGATACCGCGCAGCAATGGCAGAGGCTGGTGTAGTCTACGAGCCGGATTGGATGCGACCTTGTCCTCCCAGCGTCGAAGGCGGCCATAAAGTTGCTGAAGCCCTTCTCAGCGACCATCCAGAAATTACCGCGATCTTTTGTTACAACGACCTGGTCGCCATCGGCGCGTTGCAGGCCAGCCAGGACCTCGAACTGGCCATCCCCGACGCTCTCGCCATCGTTGGTTTCGACGACATCCCATTAGCCGCGCTGGTCACACCACCACTGACGACGTGTCACGTTTCTCGTTACGAAATGGGCGTTGAGGCGATGAACATGCTTTTGGAACGGGTCAACGGCTGCACTACAGAATGTCAGCAAGTGCTCCTCCAGCCCGAACTCGTTATCCGCGCCAGCGCGCCGTAACCCAGATCGCCCTACAGGGGTTCTACACGCACCAGGTTGGTTGCGGTGCGACCTTCCTCACAGATAAGCGCAACGGCGCCGCCCGTCAACGGTTGTGCATCCGTCACCGTAAAGAGTGCCACGCCATCGATCCACGCCCGCACCACCGCCCCGGTGACTTCCAGGCTCAACGCGTGCGTCTCGCCGAACGTCCAGGGGAAGTCGGCCTCGGCGAGCACTTCGGGGGTATCGAGCATCTTGAGCAGACGGGCTTTCGTGGGCACATCGGCGTCATCGCGGCACAACAACAACGCGTAGTAACGCCGCATCCCCTGTACGCGCGCGGCGATCCCGGCGGACTTGACCAGGTGCGGCGTCACGTCGGCGGTGACGCGATAATCGGTCCACTCGCGCGTTCCCTGCATCAACAAGCCAATGCCCTCGTTCTGGATCAACCGGTACGGCTCGCCCCAACTCACGCGTTGATCCACGGCATCGACCCACGCGCGCTGCCACATCGTACCGGTGTGACCGGGATACGTGAGTGTGACGTCCGGCGTGCCATCCCACGTGAGGTAATCCAGATAAACGACGCCATCGGCGCGTTTCTCGCTGCTGATTTCGATGCCGATTTCAGCAACCGGCGCGCCGCCGGTCTCGGGGATGCGCCATGTGAATGTGTGCGCACTACCTAGTCCGAACACAGCCTGCGGTCCGGCGATGCGTTCCAGCCGATCCTCGGCCCCGTAAACGCGCAGATACAGCCCATACGCGACCGGCATTGCATTGCCGTCACCGGCAGACAGACGCGCGCGCACCGTCTGGCCTGGATAAAGCGTCGGCGATGCCAGCAACCCGTAGCCCGGCATACTCGCCGCTTCCGGCGGCGTAAACGTCGCCGTCGCGGCGCGCGCCGGACGCCCTGTGGCGACGCCGTGGTAGCGCAACGCCAGGCTGCGCGCGCCGAGAGCGCTGTGCCCGGCGACGTTTTCTACCGTGAGCGTGCCCTTCGATTCGATGCTCTCTTCCGGCAGCCAACCCTGCACGGCGCCCGGCAAGTCAAAATGGAAACGCGCACCACCCTTCGGCGCAAGCGGCGCTTCACCCGCCAGCGCGCGCCCGATGTTGACAATGTGGAACGTCTCCGTCACCGCGTCGGTGATCGCGCGCCCGCCGTCTGCCGTGGGCAAAAACATCCGGTCGGCGACGGGGCCGCGATAGTCCGGCCCTGCCTCGATCCCCGCCAGCCCATTCTTGATCCCCATCAGACAGCCTACGTTGCCGGAATTGCAGTCGGTGTCCCAGCCGCAGGTGTTGACGATCATCAGCGTCTTCTGGAAATCGTCATCGCCCCACAGCAGGCTCAACACAATCAGCCCGTGATTGGGCACCATGTGGCAGTTGCCGCCATACGTGTCGTAGCCATAGCGCTCCGCAAGCAAGCCGAACGCCTCGCGCCAGTCGGGAACGCATTCGCGCCACTCGCGCAGGTCGCCGATCATCCGGTAGATGACCGAGTCTTGGGGGATGAAGGTGACGGCCATATCCAGCAACACACTCAGATCCGGCTCCACGAACGCCAGCGACTCCAACGCAGCGATGACCTGCGCGCCGTAAATGGCCTCGCCGTCGTGGCTGACGCTCGCCGCGCGGCGCGCCAAATCCGCCGCCAGCGCCGGATCGCCAGGCGCGAGCATCGCCCACCCGTCGATGAAGATTTGCGCGCCGATCTGTTCGGCCACCACCTTGCCGTTGAGCGCCATCGAACCGCTGCGCGGCGCGGGAATCCCCTGCTTGAGACGCAGGTAGGCCGTGTGTTCCGTCGAATTGCCCAACCCACCCCACCACAGAATCGTGCGCTCTTCGATGAGGTAGTTGAGCCAGGTCTGGCCGATTTGCGCGGGAGTCAGCGCCAGGGTGTTGCCGTAATCGGGCATGGCGCGCAAGAAGGTGAACGTGCCAGTGATGTCGTCGTCGGTGACGATGAGGGGCACACCGCACTTTTCGTGGACGTAGTAGTTGATCTCGCCCAGTTCCTTCATGATCCGGGCGTAAGGCCAGCCCTCGAATGGCCGTCCCAGGTAAACGCCGATAATCTTGCCGAGCACCCCGGCATACACCCGTTCGACGTAATCAACCGGCAGCGCCATCACTTCCTCCTCTTGCGATTGCGTGAAGACTGTGTGCGTGACGCACGCCTGCGCGAGGTACGTCTGCTCGACGCGCGCTTGTGCGATGAACGCCGCCCTTTCCGTGACCCGACTTCCGTCCCAATGTAGATGCCATAGTGCGGCAGGACCTTGCGATGAACCAGCAGCACCGCCATCGCCCCCACGAACGCGAAGCCGAAGATGAGCAACGAACTGCTCAACTTGTCCATCAAATCCGGGTTGATGAGCATCACCCCCGCCAGGGTCAACATCAACATGCCGCCGATGAGCTTGAGGACGCGCCCGTGTTTCTCTTCCAGACGGCTGGCCTTGAGCGTGAACACCGCCGCAAGGAAAATGGCCGCCTCGTCGATTTGGTAGATCACCATGTAGAGGAGCAAAAGCAGCACGAAGGTCAACGTTCCAACCTGCTGCGCCGTCAGGAGATTTGTCCACAAGACAGGAAAGCCTGCCGTGCACGAAAACTCCACCAGGGAGACCCCCACAGCCATCACGAACGTCGCGCTGACCAGACCCCATAGCGAGTCACCGGCCTGCATAATCTTGCGGATGCCCTTGTAGATGCCCGACTTTTTGTCGTCGGCGATGGTGAAGGAAAGCCCTTCCTTGTACCAGAAATAGTCTTTGATGTTGATCAGCGCGAAGAACAGCGCCAGCAGCGCGATCAACACCTCAATCCATCCCAGGAAGCTCACAAAGGTCAGGACTGTGAACAATCCGGCAATAAACAGCATATACACAGCGGCGGTCACAGTGATGAAAACCGCGCCAATGATAAACACCTTTTTGCGCGAACCGGTGTTCAACATCAACGACAGCAGGATCGACAGCACCCACAGCGAGCAGGGATTGAAGCCGTCTACAAAGGCGATCAGGGCCGTGCTGACGAACAAAGACTGCGATTCGAGATTAATCGTGCCGATCAGAGGAACATTGATAACGCTTGGAGACGGTTCTATCACCCTTGGATCATCTGTTCCCTTATCCGCTCGGGCTTCGCGCCCCGGAACAAGGCCTACGCCCAAGTCAGGACAAGCCTCTTCCAGGCAGAGTTTGACGTGCGCCTCGATTTCAGCCCCCATCACGTCGCTATAGCCTACCCAATAACGATTGCCGACAAAAGTGGTCGGTACGCCGCGTGGTTCAAAGCCTAGCGCGGCTGCCATCTGCTTGAAAAGCTCCTGATTTTCTGGCGAGTACCACACTTCATACTCGTACAAGGTCACCCGGCGATTGTTGCGCACCAGCTTCTGCAAAAACGGTTTCTCGGCCTCGCAATGGGGACACCCATCTCCCCAGAAGAAATAAATTGGCACATCCGTTGGCTCTTGCGCGGGGATCGCGGCACGCCCCGGTACAGCCTGCCAGAAGCCAGCGATAAACAACGCCAGCATCACAATGATTGTACAAAACTTCTTTCTTTCCAATGAACCACCTCTCGCCTTATATTCTCAACATCCAGAATAGAAGTGTACCCTAAACCGTGCGCTACGTCAACTTAAATTCCTTGACAGCAATGAAAAGCAATGATACAATCTCTAATAGACTGACCGGTCAGTCTATTAGTAAATTAAGGAGAAAAAATGTCACATAACCCCGATCTAGCTACCGAACGGCGCGCGCAGATCATCGAAGCCGCGCTGGCGTGCTTTACCCGGAAGGGTTACGTCCACACGACGATGGACGACATCGTCGCCGAGAGCGGGTTGAGCAAAGGCAGCATCTATTGGTACTTCAAGAGCAAAGATGAGATCTTCAAAGCGACGGTGGTGGCTACCGCGGCGAACGTGGTAGGCGAACAATGGGATCAGTTCCAATCAATCGAAACGGCCACCGCAAAGTTACAAACTGCTGCACAGCTTATGAGCGACTTCTGCCAGGAGATCGCACAGTACTTCGGCCTGGTCCTCGAATTCTGGTCCCAGAGCGAACGGCGTGACGAGGAAATGCGTTTCTGGGCCGAAATGTTATCCCCCTACCAACAAACGCTTGCCGCCCTATTCAAAGAAGGCATCCAGACGGGCGAGTTCCGCGAGGTGGATGCCGATGCACTGGCCTGGATAATATTGTCGGCCTACGACGGCCTGGCCGTGTATAGTATGATGATGCCAGAGATGAACGTCGCCGAGGTCAGCAAAGCGTTCATCGACACCTTGTTAAAAGGATTGCAAGCGGATGAGTGAGGGGTTATTGGCGGACGATTGAAAATGGCGCACGACAAGAGAGTCAAGAGAGGTAATGAACAATGACACAGTTTACACATAAGCGAAATCCCGGAAACCGGCCATATCGACGGCAACGCTACCGCGCCCGCTCTAGCGTCCGCTATAGCGTCCTCTGCTGCCTCGTGTTGGCGCTGCTGCTCTCCGCCTGCGAGATGACGGCGAGTACGCCGGAAGCGACACGCGAAGATTCGCGCCCCATCTTCGTGGACAATTTCGAGTCGCTCGTCTCCGTCACCGGCAAAGTCATACCCGCCGTCTGGACGACAGTTAGCGCGCAAACCAGCGGCATGGTCACCGAGGTCCTCGTCGAAGAAGGCGCGCAGGTCGCCACCGGTGACGTGCTCGTGCGGCTGGACGACGCCGACGCCCAACTGGCGCTCCGCCAGGCCGAAGCGGCCCTGGCCGCAGCGGAAGCGCAGGTCGCACGCACAAAAGTCGGCGCGCGCCCTGAAGAAATCGCCGTCGCCGAAGCACAGGTTCTTGCAGCACAGACGGTCATCTCTGAAACGTTAGCGCAGCGCGACCAACTGTCGGCTGGAGCAAGCAATGCCGAAATCGCCGCGGCAGAAGCGGCTGTCGCCGCAGCACAGGCCCAACAACTGGCCGCCCGCCAACAACACGATGAGACGATGAAGTGCTATGACGTCCAGATGCCCGACGGCAGCACGCAAGAAACGTGCCCGCTGCTCGGCCCGATGGAAGAGCAAGCCCGTCAGGCGCTCCACGCCGCGAACGAAGCGTTGGCGGCAGCAGAAGCGCAGCTCGAGGCCGCCAAGTCCGGGATATGGGCGCAGCGTCGCGCCGCCGATGCGGGTGTCACCGCCGTGACCGCGCAATACGATATCGCCGTAGCGCAGCTCGAGTTGCTTAAGGCGGGCGTCCTCCAGCAAGACATTGCCATCGCCGAGGCCGCCGTCGCGCAGGCAAAAGTGACCGTTGATGCAGCACAGGTCGCGCTCGCGCGCACCACGATCGCCGCGCCCTTCGGCGGAACCGTTACAAACGTTGCCATACGGCGCGGCGAATTCATCGCCCCAGGACAGCCGTTGATCACACTCGGCGACCTGAACACCCTGCGCATCGAGACCACCGACCTCGACGAGATCGACGTGGCGCGAATCGCCGAGGGCCAGACGGCCACGCTCACCTTCGACGCCGTGCCCGACCTCACGCTCACCGGGCGCATCACGCGCATCGCGCCGATGGCCCAACCCGGCAGCGGCGGCGTCAACTACACCGTCGTCATCGATCCCGGCGAACTCCCCCCGCAGATCCGCTGGGGGATGACCGTCTTCATCGACATCGAGACGAACCAGTAGATTGAACGATGAAGGTAAGTTTTGTCAGCAGATTTAGCAGATTAAGCAGATTTTGTATCCCATCTGCTCAATCTGCTTAATCTGCTGATGAAAAACAAGTACAGGCACACAAACACATGATTCTAAAAAACCTTCTCGGACGCAAAGTACGCACGCTGCTCACCGTGTTTGGCATCGCGGTGGGCGTGGCGGCGGTGGTCGCCCTGGGCGCGATGGCCGACGGCTTCATCCAGGGTTACGGTGCGATGTCCGGCGGCAGCGGGGCCGACATCCTGGTCGTGCAGGACGACGCCCTGGATATCATGTTCAGCGCCGTCGATCAGGACGTCGGGCAGACGATTGCCGGTATGCCGGGCGTCACCGAGGTCTCGGAGATGGTCTACACCTTCGCCGCCACCGACGCCGCGCCGTACTTCATCGTCTACGGTTACGATACTGACGGGTTCGCCATCCAGCACTTCAAAATCGTAGACGGAGAGCCGTTATCGGCCGCAGCCGCCGGTCACGGCGGAAAGCCGCTGCTCCTGGGACACGCCGCCGCCGATGACATGGAAAAACAGGTGGGCGATACCTTCCGGCTCTACGAAAGCAGCTACCGGATCGTGGGTATCTTTGAGACCGGCGAGCCGTTCGAGGATGGCGCCGCCGTCGTGCTGCTGGAAGACGCGCAGCGCATCAACGGGAAGCCGCGCCAGGTCAACGCGCTGCTCCTCAAAGTGCGCGACGGGACCGACCTCGACGCCCTGCGCGCCCGCATCGAACGCCGCTTCGACAATCTCACCGCCACGAAATCGGCGGATTTCGCCGACGAACAGGATATGCTCCAGTACATCTACGTGTTCACGTGGTCCGTTTCCCTCATCGCCATCGTCATCGGCGGCGTGGGCGTGATGAACACGATGCTGATGAGCGTCTTCGAACGCACGAAGGAGATCGGCGTGCTGCGCGCCATCGGCTGGCGGCCTCGCCGGGTGCTGGGGATGATCCTCGGCGAATCGTTGATGCTCAGCCTGCTCGGCGGCGGGGCCGGGCTGCTGCTCGGATGGGCGGCCGTGCGCGGCGTGGCGAACGTCCCCACCATCAGCAGCATCCTGCCGCCGCAGTTCTCCACCGGACTAATCGTGCAGGGCCTCATCGTTGCGCTGGGATTGGGCCTCGTCGGCGGGGGCTTGCCGGCGTGGCGCGCGTCGCGGCTCACGCCCGCCGAAGCCATGCGCGCCGAAGGCGGCTCGGTCCACGGGAACCGGCACGTCCGCTGGGCCATGCTGCGCAACGTCCTGCGCCAGCCTACCCGCACGCTTCTCACGGTGATCGGCATCGGCGTCGCGCTGATGGCGATGGTCCTGCTGGGTGCGATGAGCAATGGGCTGCTCGACGCGTTCGACGGGCTGATGACCGGCGGCGGCGCTCACCTTCTAGGCATCGAGCGCGACGCCTCCGTCGATTTGAGCAAGATCGACGAGGACGTCGTGCGGCGCATCTCCGTGACGCCCGGCGTGCAGGCTGCGGAAGGCTTCCTCACCGGCTACACCACCCTCGGCAATCTGCCGTTCTTCATCGTCTTCGGCTACCAGCCGCGCGGCCTCTCCATCCGCGAGTTCCCAATCGTCGAGGGCGAATCCTTGACCACCAACCGGCAGATCATCCTGGGACGCGTGGCGGCGACTAACCTGCGCAAGCGGGTCGGGCAAACGGTGCGCATCTTCGACAGCACCTTCAAGATCGTCGGCATCTACGAGACCGGCGTGCCCTTCCAGGACGGCGGCGGCGTGGTCACCTTGCGAGACGCGCAAAATCTCTTCGGGCAGACCCGGAAAGTCAGCTTCATGGGCGTTTGGCTGGAAGACCCGGAACAGGTGGGGGCCGGCAAACAGGAGATCGAGGCGCGCTTCCCCGAAGTATCGCTGGGACAGGCCAGCGACTTCACCGAAAATTTGGTGGATATGCAGATGATGAAGGCCAGCACGTGGGGCATCGCGCTGATGGCGCTCGTGGTGGGCAGCCTGGGGATGACCAACACGATGGTGATGAGCGTCATCGAACGCACGCGCGAGATCGGCGTGCTGCGCGCCTTGGGCTGGCGCAAGCGCCGCGTGCTAGGGATGATCGTCCGCGAGTCGGTGGCGCTGAGTCTAATAGGCGGGGTCGCCGGGACAATCGTCGGCATAGCCTTTGGTCTGGCGCTCAACTTGCACCCGATGATGCAAGGATTTTTCACGATGCAATACAACGTCGGGCTTTTCGCGCAGGCATTCGGCACCGCACTTGTGCTGGGCGTCATCGGCGGCGTCTATCCTGCCTGGCGTGCATCAAATTTGCAGCCGGTGGAGGCGTTGCGGTATGAGTAGCGGTCAGCTTTTAGCGATCAGCTTTCAGCTTTCAGCGGTCAGCCAGAAGGGGGCGGGTGATGTTTAACGTTTGCCACAAGTGCGGCCTTTATCGCGCGGACAAGATCATCGACCCGGCTGGGCCGTATGCGATTTGCCCGGAGTGTGGGCACGCGCACCTGTTCCGCGCCTTGCCGCTGCTCATCGTTTCCGGCGCGAGCGGTACGGGGAAATCCACCGTCTGCAACGCGCTCTTGGGGCATTTCACCGCCGCCGTGCTGCTGGACAGCGACATTCTCTGGTGCCCGGCGTTCAACAGTCCGGAGAACGACTACCGCGACTTCTTCGAGATTTGGCTGCGGATGGCCAAGAACATCGGACAATCAGGGCGACCGGTGGTTCTTTTCGGTGCGGGGGCCGGCGTGCCCAGCAACATCGAACCGTGCATCGAGCGGCGGTACTTCTCCGCCATCCACTACCTCGCCCTCACCTGCGCCGACGACGCCCTCGCCGCCCGGCTGCGCGCGCGCCCGCAGTGGCGTGACAGCGCCGGCGATGCCTTCATCGAGGACCAAATCAACTTCAACCGCTGTTTCAAGGAAACCGGCCCCACCCTCGATCCGCCCATCACGACGCTGGACACGACGCATGCCACCTTGGATGAAACGGTAGCGCAGGTAATGCTGTGGATCAAGCAAGCAATCAGCCTTCAGCCTTCAGCCAAGCCAAGCCGAGAGCTGATCGCTGATAGCTGACCGCTGACAGCTAAAGAGGTAACTATGACCGAAGAAAACATTATCGAAACCCGCGAATTGACGAAAGTTTACGGCGACGGCGCGCAGGTGCGGGCGTTGGATGGGGTGAGCATCCGGATAGCGCACGGGGAGTTCCTCACCGTGATGGGGCCATCCGGCTCTGGGAAATCGACGCTGCTGAACCTCATCGGCGCGCTGGACCGTCCCACGAGCGGGGAAGTGCTCATCGACGGGCAAAATTTAGCGAAGGTCAAAAACCTGGACACCTTTCGCGCGCGGACCGTTGGCTTCATTTTCCAGATGCACAACCTCATCCCCACGCTGAACGCGCGCGAAAACGTCGAAACGCCGATGATGGGCCAGATCGGCGGATCCGGTAAACGCCGTCAGCGCGCTGAGGAACTACTCGCACGCGTTGATCTAGCCAGAAGGGCGTCTCATCTGCCCAACCAGCTTTCGGGCGGCGAACGCCAGCGCGTCGCCATTGCCCGCTCGCTGGCGAACGAACCCGCGCTCGTCCTCGCCGATGAACCCACCGGCAACCTCGACTCGCAGAGCGGCGCGGACGTCATCGCGCTGCTGCGCCAGCTCAACCGCGATTTGGGAACGACGATCATCATCGTCACCCACGATCCGGCGGTGGCCCGGCAGACCAACCGCGTGCTGGTGATGCGCGACGGCCAAATCGCCGACGATCACCAGGTCGGGCATCCCTTTGAGGAAGACCTCAAGGAATTCCGCAGTTCCGGCCTCGGCCAGGCGCTGCTCGATGGCGACCCGGAAGCGCTCGCCTGGCTGACCTCCAGCGGGATGGGCGCGCTACAGAAATTGCTCAATATCAATAGTACACGGATGAACACGGATTTCACGGATAAGATCAAAGAGAAAAATTCATGATCATCCGCAGAATCCGTGTGCAAAATTCAAAATGAAGACACGACCACAGGTAACGTATCACACACAACTAAGCATCGACGGCAACCCGGCGCTGATCCAGGCCGGGGTGCTGCACTATTTCCGGCTGCCCCACCCCGACTTGTGGGCGCCGGCGCTGCAACGGATGCGCGCGAGCGGCCTCAACGCCGTCGTCGTCCCTTTCCCGTGGGCGTATCACAGCCCGGCGGCGGGCGAGATCGGTGGGGCCAACCTCTACGACTTCACCGGCCCGCGCGACGTGGCGCGCCTGCTGGACGCTGTCGAGGCGGCGGGGCTATGGCTCATCGCCGACGTAGGGCCGTGGATCGAGGCCGGTTTGAACGCGGGCGGCCTTCCCGCCTGGTTCCTGAACGCGCCCGGCGCCCCCCCCGACTGCGCCAGCGCCGTGCCCGCCGGGCCATCCTTCGCCTTCCTGCGTTACGTGCGCGAGTGGTGGGAGCGCCTGTTCCCCTTCCTAATCGAGCGCCCCAACCTGCTGCTCCTCGCCGTGGACCCCGGTTCGTGCGCCAGCGGGACGGGGTTACCCGGACGATCTTTGCCACGTTACGTCCGCAGCCTGGTCGAAATGGCGCGTGAACTTGGCGCGCCCGGGCCGTTTGCCGTCCCGTCACAGCACCTCGACACTGACAGCGACACCGATGCCGTCGCCAGGGCCACGATCGTGCCATTACACCGGCGGGATCACGAGGCGCTGTTCGACGCGGATAACGGAGCTGATGAAACCGCGGGGCTGCACATCCTGGAAACCGCACCGCCCTTCACCTACGACGGCGAAAGCCGTGAACGGCTGCGCCAGCGACTCGGCGCGGAACACCCCCGCGTTCTCATCAGCCGCATCCTGGGCCAGGGGGCGTTGAGCTACGCAGTCGCGCCAGTGCATGCCGGAATCAACTGGGGATACTGGGGCACAACAGACGCCTGCACCGCGACCGGTTTAGGGGCACCGCTGGAGGAAGGGGCAACACCTACCGTCGCGTACTTCCACACGCGGCAACTGGCACTCACCGTTGAGACACTCGGCGGGGTGTTGACCGCCGCTCAGCCGAAATCCACAGTCTACAGCAGCGCAGACCGCGTCTTGCGCGCGGCACGCGCCTCAGACGCCACAACCGTCACTTTCCTCGACACGGCCAACGCGAGCGCGGCGGAGACACACCTCTCACTTGCCCTCGGCGATGCGATGCTCGCAACAGCCCCCATTGCCCTGCCGGGAGAGGCCGTACGTATCTTGCCACTGCACTGGCGCATCCCGGGGGGACTCTTGCTGACAACGACGCTGGAACCGGTGCTCCTGATGACCGTCGCCGGACGGCACCTGCTCGTGCTAGCGAACGAGAGCGGCGGCGATCTGCTGCTCTCCGGCGATTTCCGTCCCCGTCACACGCGCGGGCCGGTGCGTACGCAGCGCACAGCAGAGGGCCTGGCCGTGCGTTTCGAAGCGGCGCGCTGGGTTTCGCTGCTGCTCGACGGGCCGGAGGGCGTGCTGCAATGCCTGGCGCTAGAGCCGCACTTCGCGGCGAGGGTGTGGCCCCTCGACGACGCCTGGCGCACGACGCCGGCCTATCCCGCTGCGTGGCAGCCCGCCCCGGAAGACCCGGCGCGCGGCCTGGTCATCGGCCCGGAATTGGCCCAGCCGCACGCCGACGGCAGCTTCAACTACCTCACCGGGGAAAAGGGCTTCGGCTATCGCTGGGGACCGTGGCGCGGCAGCGATCCGCACACATGGCTCGCCCCCATCACCTGGCGCGACGCACCGCTCATCCACCTGCCCGCGCTCGTTTGGGAATCCCGCACCGCCGCCCACGAAATCGCGCCGGATTACGACGACCAGACGTGGAAAACCATCTTCGTCCCCCCTACCCCTGACGCCACTCCTGCCAGCGCACCCGGCGGGTTTGTATGGTATCGTGGACGTTTCACCGGCGCGGCGCAGGAAGTCACACTCTACTGCGATCAGGCGTGCGACGTTTTCCTCAACGGGACGCTCATCGCAGCGCTCAACACCCCGGCGCACGCTGCGCCCGGCGCACCGAAGACGCTTCCGCTGCCCGTGCAAGCGCAAGGCGAACACAACGTCCTTGCTGTGCTCGTGGAAAACAGCGGGCACCAGCAACAGTGGGGGATCACACCGCGCGTTCAAGGCCTGGCAGCCTGCGCGCTGGATAGCGCTACGCCCATCACGTGGCGCTCGCGCCGGGGATTGAGCGGGGAACGCGCCGTACAGGGATTCCCCGGTTACGCAAGTTGGACGCTCGTCCCGGATGACGGTGCACCGCACCTCAACTGGCATCGCGCCACCTTCGCGCTGAACCTACCGGACGGTGTGGAAACGCCCCTCTTTTTGTTCCTGGATCAGACGCCAAGCCGGGCGTATCTGTTCCTCAACGGGCAATTAATCGGGCGCTATTGGGATGGTCGCAGCCCGCAACAGCGCTTCTGGCTGCCGGAGGGCATTCTGCGCCGTAACGCGGAAAACGAACTTCTCATCGCCCAGTGGACGCGCGGCGCGCAGCCGGGTATCGGCATAGCACGATTGGAACACGGTAGCGTTGTACAATGGCAGGGGACATCGTAAGAATGCGATAGTTTATGTACTGAGCAAACAGCCCATATCTTCTAACGGTGTGCTATAATGTAAGTATAGCCGTAAGCTGTGGCGGAAAGGAAAGTACAGGATATGGACGAGCAAACTAAAGCACATCCACGCATCGAGATAAATCCAGACATTATGTTTGGCAAACCGGTCATCAAAGGGACGCGAATCACAGTAGAACATCTGTTGCGCAAGTTAGCCGGTGGGATGTGGGTAGAGCAGATTTTGAACGATCATCCGCATCTCACAGCCGATGACATTTACGCTGCTGCTGCATTCGCCGCAGACTATATGGCACAGGAAGAAGTCATCTTCGCCGGAGTATAACGCTGTGAGATTCATGGCTGGCGAATGCTGTGACGCAGTCACAGTTGAGGCCTTGCGCGATGATGGGCACGATGTACTATACGTCATCGAATCGCTGCGTGGAGCAACCGATGATGTTGTTTTAGAGCAAGCTTTCGCCGAAAACCGTATTCTACTGACAGAAGACAAGGACTTCGTCGAACTGGTCTACCAGTTACGCTATCCGGCTTATGGCATCATCTTGCTACGATTCGAGACGCAAGATGCCGGGCAGAAAATCCCCCGGTTGCGCACATTGCTCATTGACGAGAGTGATCGAATTGCAGGCGCATTTGTCGTGTTGGATCCGAGAAGAACCCGTATCCGGCCTCTGAGATAGTCTCTATGCAACTTAATCAAATAGATTCGTGCTGAGATAGCGTTCGCCGGTATCCGGCAATAGCACAACAACGGTTTTGCCTTCCCCCAACCGCGCGGCGACGTTAAGCGCTGCCGCTGCCGCCGCCCCCGAGGAGATGCCCACCAGCAAACCCTCGCGCTGCGCCAGTTGACGCGCCGTTTCCGCAGCCTCATCGCTGCTCACGGTAACGATTTCATCCACGACGCTGCGGTCGAACACTGCCGGGACGAAGCCCGCGCCGATACCTTGAATCTTGTGTGAGCCAGGTTCTCCGCCGGAGAGTACCGGTGATCCCGCCGGTTCTACGGCAAAGACACGCACGTGGGGCGCTTCCGCCTTCAAATAGCGGCCTACCCCGGTGACAGTGCCGCCTGTTCCCACCCCGGCAACGAAGGCATCCAGTTGCGGAACCTGCGCCAGGATTTCCGGGCCGGTCGTCGTGCGGTGGATTTCGGGATTGGCCGGATTGGTGAACTGGTTCGGCATCCACGCGGCGGGATGCTCGCGCACGATTTCCTCGGCCTTGGCAATCGCGCCTTTCATCCCCTGCGCGCCTGGCGTCAGGACAGTTTCCGCGCCGTAAGCTTTGAAGATGCCCCGGCGCTCGGCACTCACCGAATCTGGCATCACCAGAATGACACGGTAGCCCTTGAAAGCCGCCACCATCGCCAGCCCGACGCCGGTATTACCGCTAGTGGGTTCCACAATAAGCCCACCCGGTTCCAGAAGTCCTTCGCGCTCGGCAGCCTCAATCATCGCCAGGCCAATACGCTCTTTGACACAGCCACCCGGATTCTGGCGTTCCAACTTCACCCACACGGTCGCCATCCCTGGCGCGACGACGTGTTGAAGACGCACCACAGGCGTGCGGCCCACCAGCTCAAGGATGCTGTCCACCACCAAACCGTGAAAATCGTTCTTTTCTACATCCATGATTCAGCTTCCTCCAAAGCAAAGGATTCCTCCACCGGAACTTCGGGGGTTTCCAGGTCGCTCAAGCGCGCCTCCAGCGCCGCAATGCGCTGCGTCAGGTGATCAACCGTATCCACCATCATATCAGGGAGCTGCTCGTGATGCAGATCGGGCTTGAAGCGACACGAAACGCCGTCGATCTTGACGACGCGACCCGGCACACCGACCACCGTCGCACACGCGGGTACAGGCTTTACGACCACCGAACCGGAGCCAATCTGCGCATTATAGCCCACCTCAATGGGGCCAAGCACGATCGCATCAGTCCCCAGGACGACACCATTGCCGATAGTGGGGTGGCGTTTTACCTTCTCAAGCGAGACGCCGCCGAGCACAACGCCCTTGTAGATCAAGACATCGTCGCCGACCTCGGCCGTCTCACCGATCACCACACCCATTCCGTGATCGATGAAGACGCGGCGACCGATCGTCGCGCCGGGATGGATTTCCACCCCGGTGAGCCAGCGGGCGATGTGCGAGAGCAAGCGTGCCACAAAGTGAAACTTGTGCACCCACAAAGTGTGTGCTACACGATAGAGCCAGATCGCGTGCAAGCCAGGATAACACGTCAGCACCTCAATGACACTGCGCGCCGCCGGGTCTTTAGTGAAGACGGTCTGTACGTCCTCGCGCATGCGGGCGATGAAGCCGGGATGAGGTATAGGGCGTTCATTCTCCGGCAGACAGACGCACGTGCCACAGCACTTTCCGCAAGCGGGACGCGTTTCCCCCAAAATCGCGTACTGTGAAGTTGATGCAGTCATGGCTACCTCCCTGGTCTGTCTCTGGCGCTATCCTTCAAATCTTCAACGCTCATGCCTCATAGTATAACCGAAATTTGCCTGTATGCGAGTGAAACGCCTATTGCAAAACTCAATTTTCGCGGTAGAATGACAGTAGATATTTACTGATCCTCTCGTATGAAACTAGACTATTTCGGCTCACCCGAAAGCATATAGACGTTTAGAATGTTACGTTTGGACCAGTAAGTAGACCAATAAAAATCTTGCTATTGCGTGTAAGGAGAAATTGTATGCCAGCGAAAGCAATTTGTCCGTCTTGTGGCGAGTGGGTCAAACTCCCCGACCATCCCAAGATTGGTCAGAAGATCACCTGTCTGGAATGCGAGGCTGATCTAGAAGTTATCGAAGTCAACCCCGTCGAGCTTGATTGGACCTATATGGAAGATGAACTCGACGATGAAGACTGGGATGACGAAGACGATTGGGATGAGGAGGATTGGGACGACGAAGACGACGAAGATGACGAAGACGAGGATTTGGACGAATCATAATCCTTTAACGCGTCAGCCAGACGTCCCCACATAATAGCAACCTGCCCCGTTCATATGAACGGGGCAGGTTTTTGTGATTTGTGATTCGTGATTCGTATTTTGTAGTTTGCGGCCTTGTCTTCTGACGACGGCCCGTCGACTGCGTACTCGCTCCCATTCTGAACCGTACCCTATTCTTACCCTTACTTGCCGTTTGTCGGCATTTGAGTATTATTATAGTTGGAATCAGTGCAGAAAAAAACACCATTCGCACCGGCACACTAAGCAAAAGGATCGCATTATGGGTTTCGATTTCTGGCGCACGCTGGGGGGATTTGCGTTAGAATTCCCTTTGGAGTTGCCAAACATTGCTTTATCCATCATCTACATCGGCCTGTTTATCTGGGCGCTGTGGATGCGCTCTTCAGACTTCAGAAAGATGGACGGTAGAGCATGGATACTTTTTGTAATCTGCCTGATTTTGCTCTTCCCCACTCGCCCCTTGCTGGTGCTTTACCGCCAGCAATTTGGAGCGCTGCCGGCTTCACCGATAAGCGTATTGCCTGCCGCGCCTACCCTTTCGCTGGTTGGCCTGTTTCTCGTAGCCCTGGTCGCGATCAAGCTAGGGCCAGGACCGGGATTGATCGCCAATCTGGTTGCCGCTCTCACGTGGGCCTGGTTCGGACCGCTGACCTTTACCGATGTCATGGCAACAGCGACGTGGGGGTTAGCCGTCGGCTATCTACTTCATCAAACCTACAAAGGCGAGTTATTCGACATCTTGCGCCGCCCTCTGGTCGCGTTGCCAGCCGCCACGCTTTTGCCATTAGGTTTTCTGTCGCTCAGCCGGCTGGTGACCAATCTTCCTCCGGGTGGACTGTTAGCAATCGACTATGTGATCGCGGTCTGGAATAATGAGTTGCCACTCTGGCTCGTCGGCGCAGTGCCGCTCGGCGTTTTCTTCCAGTTGCTCTTCCTCAATCCTAAGTGGCGCGCATTCCAACGCGGCGACACCGTTTCGCTGTACAGTAAATCCATCCGCGCCAGGCTCATCATCCTCATCATCCCGCTCATATTGCTCAGTGTCATTCTGTCGATGGTCGCCGTCACCTCGCGCGCAATCAAGCTGGCCCGCGAGCAATCGCTCGACGAGATGCGGCGCAGTGCGGAAAATGCTGTCAACAGCCTGACCTATTTTCATTATTCTGGTCAAAATTTGATCGCCACCTTCGCCGAGGATCCGGCATTGCTTAGCCCAGATCCCCAGCAGCGTATGACAGCGTTGACGACGGCGCGACAAGTCGTACCCTTCTTCCAAGAGCTGTTGCTCGTCGATCAAGATATGGAGATCACCGAGGCCGTTCCCGCTGAAGCAGGTTTCCTCGGATTGACGACAGAGGAGGAACTGGCATTGGAACGATCCAACGCTTTCATTCCTTTCTCTTCGGTAACCCGGATGTCAGAATTACCCTCTGGCCAATACGGCATCACGCTCGTGCGGCAGATTTTCAGGAATGGAGAGAATATCGAGCAGCCTCCAGAAGGTTATCTTTTGGGCCGTGTGCAGTTGGACATGAATCCGGAGATGCGACGGGCACTGGAAGCACTCCAGGCTGCGGGCGGATCAGGCGCCGGCTTCATCCTGGATGAGAGTGGCGTTATCATCGCCCACCCCAACTCAGAGTATGTCATGCGGCCCTGGTCCCCTAACGAAGAGGCCCTGCAATACACTGGCAGCATCGAGCGCGGGACCGCCTACGAAGACGTGAGCGCCGATGGCTACCGCATTTTGATCTACACGCTCAACGTTGAAGGTACGCCTTACCGGGTCGTGCTGCAACTCCCCTTCAGCACCGTCCTGGAAACGGCGGCTACAATCTCCAGCCCGTTGTTACTGGTGCAGATTGTGATGGGCACGTTATTGCTCGTCGCCATCCCCTTCTTTGCCACACGCATCATTCAACCGATCAACACGCTGGCCGAAGCTGCCGATCACATCGCTGGCGGCAACTTAACCGTACCGGTGGCCATTTCCGGCGAGGACGAGGTCGCACAACTGGGCAACGCTTTCGAGCAAATGCGCGTCCGGCTGCAAGCGCGCCTTAACGACCTTTCACTGTTGCTCAATATCGCGCAAAGTGTCTCCGCAACGCTCGATCTAGAGCGTGGCGTGCATCCGATCCTGGAAGGCGCCCTTGAGGAAACGGGGGCGAGCATAGCGCGCTTCGTTATGCTTGGGGGGGGCGACCGCCCACAGCGCGCCTTTGTCGTAGGTGGCGATCCCGCGACTAACCAAAGCAACGCTTACACAGAGCTAGATCGCGCATTTGCCGCCGTCCTTACACGACGGCGTGATCCACTGGTGATCCAGGACCTTACTCAGCTCAAGGGGACCGCGACGGTTTCTAAAAAACTGCAAAGTGTCGCTATCTTCCCCGTGCGCCCGCAGAACAGCACCGTGGCCGTGTTGTGGGTGGGGGATGATCAGAAAGACGCTTTCGACGAAGCACGTGTTAACTTTCTCTCCACGCTTGCGAGCCAGGCCGCCGTCCTGGTCGAAAACGCGCGGTTGTTCCAGGCGGCAGAGGGCGGACGACGGCGACTGGCGGCGATCCTGGCCAGCACCAGCGACGCCATCCTCGTCACCGACGCGGAAGGACGGTTGCTGCTGACAAATCCGGCGGCGCAAAACCTGCTCGAGATGGATGAATCGGCTCTAGGACGTCCATTGAGCGGTCTGGCCTTGCCCGAAGCGCTGTCACAAGCTTTGATGCCTCCCAGGGACGAGCAACAATTACCTACCGTAGAAGTTCCCATTGATGACCGACGCGTTTACTACGCAAGTATCGCGCCCATTACAGGCATTGAAGGGGCGACGTTAGGCATGGTCGCGGTAATGCGTGATGTCACACACTTCAAAGAACTCGATGAGATGAAGTCCGAGTTCGTAGCAACGGTATCGCACGATCTGCGCGCGCCGCTCACATTTATCCGCGGCTACGCCACCATGATGGTGATGGTCGGCGATCTGAACGAGAAACAACACGATTATCTCGACCGCATCCTCGAAGGCATCGATCAGATGAGCGCCCTCATCGGCGATCTGCTCAACCTGCGGCGCATCGAAGCCGGCGTAGGCATCCGTCAGGAGCCGTGCCGTCTGGGCCTCATCCTGGTGGAAGCGGTCGATGCAATGCGCGCGCGGGCGACGTCGAAAGGCGTCACGCTGCGCCTGGAGCCAACGGAAGGCGCCCCCACTGTAACTGGCGATCGCACGCTCTTGCGGCAAGCCGTGAGCAATCTGGTGGACAATGCCATCAAATACACGCCTGCACCCGGTCAGGTAAGTGTGGGATTGGGAACCACACCGCACGAAGCCGTAATCCATATTTCTGACACAGGTATTGGCATCACACCGGAAGATCAGGTGCGGTTGTTCGAAAAGTTCTACCGTATCAAGCACCGCGAAACCGGCAATATCCAGGGGACTGGATTGGGCCTCGCCCTGGTCAAGTCGATTATCGAGCGGCATGGTGGACGCGTTTGGGCCGAAAGCACCCCGAATCAGGGAAGCACTTTTTATATCGCCCTACCCTTGCCAGAAGATGAAGCACAATAGCTGAGCTGACGAGGAGATAGATGAAGATCAGAATCTGGGGTACACGCGGTTCTATTCCCGCCCCACTTAGTTCCGCCCGTATCGAAGAAAAAATCTGCCAGGCGATCCTGGCTATGCCACAGATAAACACGCAAGACCCCGAAGAAGTACGCGGCTACGTGAGCAAACTTCCGCCTATGGTACGCGGAACAACAGGTGGAAACACAGCCTGTATCGAGGTGCAAGCCGAGGGGCAGCTCTTCGTTCTCGACGCCGGATCAGGTCTCTATCCGTTAGGTCTCGAACTGATGCAAGGGCCTTTTGGCCAAGGCAAAGGCACGATGCATCTCTTCATCAGCCATACTCATTGGGATCACATTCAAGGGTTCCCCATGTTTACACCGGCATTTATCCCTGGTAATCGTATTTTCATCTATGGCCCACACGATCTGGAAACCGCTTTTAAGATTCAACAACGCCCGCTAACGTGGCCGGTATCACTGGATTACATGTCGGCAGACATCAAGTTTATCCATATCACGCCGGGCGAACCCCTTCTCATTGACAAAGTCCGCATTGAGACGCTCAAAAACGCGCATCCCGGCGACGCCTACAGCTATCGCTTCGAGGATCAACACAGCGTTTTCGTATACGCCAGCGATGCCGAGTACAAAAAACTGGAGGACGATGTCGTCAATCCTCACGTGACGTTCTTCCGCAACGCCGACGCGCTTGTATTCGATGCGATGTACACGCTGCAGGACGCCTGGGTCAAAGAAGATTGGGGGCATAGTTCGGCGATGATCGGCGTGGACCTGGCACAGGCTGCCGGTGTCAAACGACTGATCCTTTTCCACCATGATCCCTCCTATTCCGACGCTAAAATCGAGGAAATCTACGCAACAGCCCTAGCGTACCGAAACCAACGCGGGTTCACCCTTGAAACCATCGTTGCCTACGAGGGCATGACCTTCGATCTGACGCCGCCAGGGGCTATGGACCTGCAGTTCACGCCCAATGGCGAAACCGCCATCGTTACCCCAACCAGCATCTTCGACGAACACGGCATCGACGCGCTGGCACGACAATTGACAGAAATGTCCGACCCCCACTCGCCGACCAGTTCGATCATCGATCTGTCGCAGGTTGAAACCTTCACGACCGCCAGCCTCAAATCGCTGGTCGCGTTCCGCCAGCAATGGCGCGGCAAGCCCATCATCCTCGCCAATCCACCGCAAAACGTCAAGCACATCATCGAACTGGGGGGCTGCGCCGACTTCTTTACCGTTTACCCCTCCGTCGACGCAGCACTCAGCGCCGTTCATGCGCGCGAGGCGCTCAACCTGCCGGGACAGGTCATCAAAAACCGTTACCGTATCGAAAGCAAAATCGGCGAGAGCCTTCTGGGCAGTGTGCTCAAAGCCACCGATACCGAAGAAAATCGGACGGTCGTACTCAAAATCCTCTCACCGGCTTTCAGCGCCGCCACTATCGAGCGGTTCATGCAACAGACCCAGCAGATCGTCGCCCTGGATCATCCCAACATCGTCGAAGTGTTCGCGTGGGACCGCGAGGAGAACTACGTCTTGAGCGTCGAGGCTTACGTCCCACATCCCACGCTCCAGGACTTTCTGAGCGAACGGGAAGTCGGCACCGATGAGGCGCGCACTCCGTCCGGGTTCAGCACCAGTCCGGCGTACCTTCTCGAAATCGCATTGGATGTAATCAACGCGCTGGAATATGCTCACAGCCATGGTGTAGTCCTTGGCGACCTTAAGCCGCAAAACATCTTCCTCACCCCCGAGGGCGCGCGCTTGACGGGCATCGGCCTGGGACGCCTGGAGGAAGGGCGCAATTTGCTGGATACCCCTCGGCTTTTTCTCACCGCCGATTACTTGGCCCCTGAACAAATCCTGGGTGAAGCCCTTGACGCCCGCACCGATTTGTACGCATTTGGCGTGATTTTGTATCAGCTCTTTACCGGGCACATGCCCTTCGAGGAACCAGCACGCAGTGAGACATCCATCTCCGCCGAGACAGATGAACAAGCCGTGTTGCAGAGCCACCTGCGCTATTCGCCGCGCCACCCGCGCGATTTCAACAGCCCCGATGGCAAGCTACAGATTTCGGCTTCGTTGGATCACCTGATACTCAAGTTGCTGGATCAAAATCCCAACAATCGTTACGCTAGCGCACAACAAGTCCGGCGCATCCTCAGCAACTTACTCAGCGACATAGAATCCTCAGCACGTCCCCGCACGCAGCTCCTGGTAGGACGCGAGAAGCAGGTACAAACGCTACGTGCCTGCTGGGAAGAAGCTGCTGCCGGACACGGACAACTAGCCTTCATCACCGGGGAGCCGGGGATCGGCAAGACACGCCTGGCGCAACAGGTTGCGGCACAAAGTCACCCGCCAGTGCTGCTCGTCGGCCACTGCGAGGATAGCGAGGGCCAACCAGCCTACCGGCTGTTTACCGAAGTACTGCGAGAGTATCTCAACACCGTCCCGCCAGAGTTCTTCAATACGGAGGCCCGTCAGCAACTCACTAATTTCGCATCGTTGATCCCCGAAATCCACCAGATGTTACCCGAACTACACGTAGCGCCACCGTTGGACCCCAAACAGGAACAACTGCGTCTGATGACGAGTCTCACCCAGTTCATCCGTCGCGCAACACAGGAACGCCCGTGGTTTCTCATCCTCGAAGACTTACACTGGGCCGATACCAGCAGTCTGGAACTCCTGCTCTATTTGGGACGGCACATCCCAACTATGCCAATCTTCGTACTCGGGACATACAGTGATACCGAAGTGGAACGCGGGCACCCACTACTCGAAACACTACGCGGGCTGCGCAGCCATCCAACATACCGCCACGTGCCGCTTGAGCGGTTGACGCAGGACGAAGTGGAAATGGCGCTGACCTATCTATGGAGCCGGACCGTCCCTGAAGCTCTTATCGAAAAGATATACGCTCAGACCGCTGGTAACCCGTTCTATATGGAGGAAGTCGCCAAAGTTTTAGAGGACGACGGTCTGATCCCGCCGTCCGGCAGCAGTGCCGATCCGATGTGGCACGAGCAGGCACTCAAAGAGGTGCGACTCCCACAGAGTGCGCGCGAGACCGTATGGCGACGCATCGAGCAGTTGAGTGTCGAAACGCGTGGGATCCTGCGACAGGCAGCAGTCTTGGGCCAGATGTTCCGCTTCGAAGACCTGCGAAGGATGAGTGGTCTGTCGGAGTGGCAACTCTTGGAACGGCTGGATGAAGCCTTCGAGCGCCAGCTCATCGAAGAAATCCCCGCCAGTACTCAGGGCCGCGGACCGCGACTGCGTTTCCGCCAGACAGAGATCCAGGATGTTATCTATGCCGATCTCGGTCCGTTGCGGCGACGACTTCTGCATCGTAAAGCCGGCGAGGCGTTGGAACATCGCGCCGCTGGGGAAACCGATGCCTTCGCCGAGGAACTCGCCTATCACTTCGGTGAGGCCAACGAAATCGACAAGACGATTACCTACAGCCTCCAGGCCGCACGACAAGCTCACCTGACGTATGCTAACGCAACCGCGCTGCAATGGTACGCAAGGGCATTGGAGATGCTCCACAAAGTCGAGCCAGAGAATGTGTCACATTACCAAAAATCTCTGCTGCTCGCGCACCAATCGTCGGGTATCGTACTGACTCTGACCGGACAATATGACGAAGCGCTGGCGCATTTTGCCGTTGCGCAAGCCCTGCTCGAAAGTCAACCTCCATCGGACGCACAGCGCCGGCAGATGGCCGAACTGTGCTACGAGATCGCCAACGTCTACGAGCTGCGCGACGACTACGATACTGTCTTTGCCTGGCTGCAGCGAGGTTTGGAGACAGTTGCGGAATTGGCGCCAACCGTCGAAGCGGCGCGCATCTACCTCCTGGGTGCCAGAGTCTACTGGCGGCAGGGCAATAACACGCAAGCACTCGCATGGTGCCAAAAAAGCCTGGACATTGCCACACGCATCGACAACGTTGATGGATTACAAGCCTACGGCGCGGCGCTCTACACTCAAGCTGGTATCGATATACGCCTCGGTAACCTCGATAATGCCATTCAGTTCTGCCAGGAGAGCATCCGCGCCTACCAGGAAGTCGGGGATCTTACTGGCGAATCTAACGCCCACATCAATCTTGCCAGTGCCTACGTCCTGCGGGGGGATTGGGAGCAAGCCCATGCCGCCTACCAGCGTGGGTGGGCGATCAAACGCGAGATCGGCGACATTTACGGGCAGGCCATCAGCGGCAATAACCTGGCAAACCTCTATCTCAAGCGTGGCGAATGGCAGGAAGCGCGCGATATGTATATGCAGTCCCTCGCTGTCTGGCAAAATATCCGCGCCCCTCGCGGAGAGGCAGTGGCTCTCATCAACCTGGCCCAGGTTTACATCCACCAGGAGAATTGGACCCAGGCGCAGGAATACCTTCAGCAGAGCCAAACCCTCCTCGATGACATCGGCTCCAAAGAGTTTCTACCCGAGCTCGAGCGCCTCTGGGGCGAATACTACCTGAAAACTGACGACTTGGATCAAGCTATGCAATACGCCCAGCACGCGATCACCCTGGCTCAAACGTACAGCGATCCTCTTGAGGAAGGCATCGCGCACCGTCTGTTGGGCCAGATTCACCTGGCCCAGGCCGCACCGCAATTGGCCGAAGAGGTACTACACACCAGTCTGGAGATGCTCGGTCATCTAAACAACGAGCATGAAATCGCCAGAACGAAACTCGTGCTAGCCCGACTGGCCCTGACCGGAAAACCAACATCCCCTGACAAGGTGCAAGCTTACCTGGATGAGGCCATCAAGACCTTCGAAAAACTAGACGCGCGTGCAGATCTCGCGCAAGCCCTGGCGCTCCAGCAGGATATGGAATAAGCTCAAAGACTTAGTTCACAAATTGTCACCCCGAACGCAGTGAGGGGTCCCGTTTCCATAGCAACGAGATTCCTCACGCCCGCTGCACCGCAGCGGGCCGTTCGGAATGACAGTTTGGGCCGGCTGCGTATCTCGTGTCAGGCTGCACCTTTACGAAATTTCGATCTACTGAGACTTTTGCAGTCTAGCCCATACCTGTACCCAAGTACAAGGAAAAATCTGTCCGTATGCCTGATGACAAACCCGCGTGCTCTTGCTACAATGAAAGCATCTTAAAAACTCAAGCGTGCGCGTATGTTCCGCGCGCTACGGCTTGACAGAACAGGAGTGTCAACTATGCGAAGTAGCCTGCGCCGCGATTCGCGCACCCCACGCTTGAAGGTGGGGCATATCTTAGCTTTCACGCAAGCCATCGTAACTGCCGGGAGCATCCTGCTTGCCGAGATACTCGGATTGGGACTGCTGTCCCTATTGCAAGGCGGAGATGAAAGCAGGCCAATCACTTGGGGTTTGCACATCGGCATCGTCGTCATCGCTTCAGCCATCATCGGGTTGTTATTGGGCGCGCTGCTTAGCCGGCCGTTCACGCGCCGCCTGCGCCGGATGCACGACATCAGCAAGGCCTGGCTTAGGGGCAATTTAGCATTGCGCATCCAAGACACCCATATCGATGACATGCGACAATTTGCCGACCAACTCGACGCCTTGGCCGAACAACTCGAGGAAGACGAAGAAGACCTCGCCGTCCTGCGCGAGCGCAACGCCCGCCTAAGCGATCAGGTACATGCTCTAGCCGTTGTGGAAGAGCGCAACCGGCTGGCCCGCGAACTTCACGACAGCGTTAAACAGCACCTTTTCAGTCTGGCGATGACGGCCAGCGCCGTCCGCACACATTTTGAAGCGTTCGAGCGTGCACCGGAGAGTGTTTCACCTGCGGCCATTGCCGATCTGGGCGATATGGTGCACGAGATCGAAGCTGCCGCACAACATGCGCAACGCGAAACAACCCGCCTCATCGAAGACCTGCGGCCCGGTTCACTGCAAGAGCAAGGATTAGCCGCCGCGCTCAACGACTACACGTTGCTTTTTGGCGCGCAAGAGCATCTCCTCATCTACCTGGAAGTAGCGGGTGACGACAAACGCTTGCCTCCCACCGTGAGCGAGGCCCTCTATCGCGTCGTTCAGGAAGCCCTGCACAACGTGGCCCGGCACGCCAAAGCGACGCGCGTGGACGTCCATTTGCGCTGTACCAGCGACCGCGTTGCGCTGACCATCGAAGACAACGGTATCGGCTTCGACACCACCCAGCACAGCCCCGGTTTGGGTCTGGTCAATATGCAAGAACGTATGCTCAACGTCGGTGGACGGCTGACACTGGAAAGTCAGGCTGGCGTCGGCACGACTGTTCTGGCTGAAGCGGAATTAGCTTACGCACCGGCAACACTGCCCGGCCCTATCGGCGCAGCTCTTGCGGCACACCAACCTGATCTGAGCCTCGAGAACTGGGCCTGGCTGGGCGCTAAACTGGTGATCCCAGTGGGCCAAACATGGCCCTGGCTGCCCGCCGACTTGCGCCACCTGCGCAGACCTTTGATCGAACCCGAGGCCACGCCGTTGACCTGTCACCGCGGACCGGGATTCCTGGGATTAGGACGTGCTTACAATATAACGTTCAACGAGCATCGCGAACCACTGGCACGGATTCATCGCAGTCTGTCGGGATACGAATGGGAGGATGCCAGTGCCTCGTGGGCACTGCGGCGTGTGCGCGGTGTGAGCGGTCGAATGGCTCTCACGCGCAATAAGCAACCGCTGGCCGCAATCCAGTATCAGGGGCGCCAGATGAACACCTGGAGTGAGATCATTTTCGATGGACGGGGGTATCGTCTAGCCTACACCAAAGGCGACACCGGGTGTGCTTTCACACTCACCGACGAAGCCGGGCAAGAATTGCTCTGCTTCAAAAACGATGGCGTTTATCAGATCACGGTTTATCGCGCGCTGCCTCTTCCGTTGTTGCTGATGACCACAGCGCGCATACTCGATGAATTGGCAGTAGCCCTATAAATTTTTCCTGATTAATTTCACATTCGAAAGGAGCATCATGAGAACTGTATACAGTCTTATCTACACGTTGAAGCCCTATGAACGCGGCATCAAGGAGACGCTTGGCAAATACGACAACTTCGTTATGCCCGGCCTCGGCTTCCAAATCCCCTTCTTTCAGCTCGTCCGTGTCCGCGACATCCGTGAGCACACCATGGATATTCCACCGCAGCCGGTGATCACGAAAGACAACGTCGAAATCCGCGTGGATGGCGTGATGTGGGTGCGGCCCAAGTCCGACGAAGAGTCGATCAAGCGCACCTTCTACAACATCGACAATTGGAAGCGCGCTGTGATTCAACTGGCGATGACCAACCTGCGCCAGGAGTTTGGTGACCTGACGCTGGACGAGAGCCTGGTGGCCCGCGAAAAGATCGCCACCAATCTCCAGCGTGTCCTTAACGACTTCGCGGCGGATTGGGGTCTGGTCATCAGCAAGGTGGAAATCATGCTCATCGACCCGCCGGAGGATATCAAGCTCGCCATGCACAAGCAGAAGACCGCCGAACAGGAACGCCGTTCCATGCGCCTGCTGGCCACCGGTGAGTTCGAAGCCGCCGAGCAGCAAAAACTGGCGACGATCCAGCGCGCCGAGGGTGAGCGCGAGGCGACCATCCAAAGGGCAGAAGGTGAACGCGAAGCCTCCATCCGAGTAGCCGAAGGGCGCGCCCAAGCCATCCAGCTGGTCAACGAGGCCGCCGAGAAATACTTCCAGGGCAACGCCCAACTTCTGCGCAAGTTGGAGATGACCGAGAACTCCCTCAAGGACAACGCCAAGATCGTCGTCACCGAGCACGGCGTCAGCCCCACCCTGCTGCTGGGCAATCTCCCGGTCTCGGTATCGAAAGAGTAGAATGGGGAATTGGTAATCAGGAATTAGGGATTGGGAGGGTTCCCAATCCCTAATCACAAATCCCCAGTCCTATCCGGGAGAACAATCATGCAAATCACAATGATCGGGCACAGTACGACTTTGATCGAAGCCGATAACGCCAAGATTCTCACCGACCCTTACTTCGGGACGAGGGGTAATCCGGCGTACAAGCGCGTTGCGCCGCCGGCTCGATCGCGCGAAGCGTGCGGCGATGTGGATCTGGTGCTCATCTCGCACAACCACTGGGATCACGTGGACCGCCACTTCCTACGCGTGTTGCCCGCAAGTACCCCGGTCGTCACGCCGAAACGGGCGAAGTGGTTGACGCAACTCAGTGGGGCAAAGCATGTCGTGGGATTGTCAACTTGGGAAGGAAAACGCTTTGGACAGGTATCGATTACCGCGGTTCCGGCATTGCATCCGGCGCTCGCGGGCGGATTCGTGATCCACGCCGAAGGCAAATGCATCTACTTTGCTTTTATGGCCAAAGTCACCCGCCACTGCACCATCGACATCGCCCTGATGCCCGTCACCACGTTTCGCATCCCGATGACAATGGGTGAGAAAGCGGCCGTACGCGCGACCATCGACCTCGCCCCCAGAGTCATCATCCCTATCCACCTGGGTATCCAGCCACGGTCGCCGATACTCCGTACCAACCACACGCCCGAAGGCTTCGCGCGTCGCGTGAAGGGCGCCAAATTGGCGGCTAAGGTTGTGCTGTTGAAAGAAGGAGAAAGCTGGTC
>JBNGDO010000031.1:0-39408 GCA_049975385.1 Anaerolineae bacterium
CCCTACAACAAGCCTCGTACTTCTGCATCCAACCGGTGGTAGAACGCTTCCATATAGCGATGGCGTTCCAGAGCAATTGCCCGCCCCTCGTTGGTATACAACCGTTCCTGGATGCGCGACAGTTTCACCACAAACTCGTGGACCGGCGTGTGTGCAGCATCATCACCGTTAGCTTCCCAACGTGCCAGGTCCACATCCGCCATTGGTGCCCAAAGCCGCTGCTGGTGCGCTCCGCCATACGCGAACGCACGCGCAATGCCGATCGCGCCAATCGCGTCCAGCTTGTCCGCGTCGAACAACACCTGTGCCTCCAACGTCGCAGGTTCCGGCGCAACACGAAAGCGATGTGCGGCGATGGCGTGCACCACAGCCTCGATCCACGCTGGCGGATGTCCCTGCGACGTCAGATGATCCCGCGCTCGCCCGGCGGCAACCACGGCATGATCCTGCCCGTCGGCATCCGCTTCCCCCCGCCCCCAATCGTGCAACAATGTCGCCGTGCGCACGATATCGAGGCCGGCGCCCTCCGCCCGCGCGATGCGCTCTGCCAGCGTCAACACGCGCAGGATGTGATCGAAATCATGCACGCTGTCCGCATCCGTGTACAAACGGCGCGCTTCATCAATCGTCAAAGGCTGTGGCTTAATCATCATTCTTCCCTTTCCCAACAAAAAACGAGCCTTGCGGCTCGTTCACATACCTGATCAACAGGCAATTACGGCAGGTAAATCAGCGGATTGGTCGGATAGCCGTTGTAACGAATCTCATAGTGCAGATGCGGCCCAGTCGAATTGCCCGTGCTCCCCATCGCCCCGATGACCTCTCCCGCGTACACTGTTTCGCCCTCGACGACAAAAATGCGACTCAGGTGTGCGTAATAAGTCTGGAAGCCATTGGCATGATCCAAAACGACCAAATAGCCATACCCGATATCCGTCCATCCGGCAAAACTCACGTAACCGCCATCCGAGGCCACGATCGCCGATCCCACCGATCCACCGATGTCAATCGCGCGATGACCATACCAGTAGCCCTGCGTCAGGACCCCAGAGGCCGGCCAGTAGAAGATGCCCGCACCGGTGACGTCGGTCTCCACCGGACCTTGATACGTCGTCACTTCGCGTGCCACATACGGCTTGGTCCCGCCAGGGACGATCAGCTTATCGCCTACGACCAACTGCCCGTCCGCGGGCAGCGTATTGAATGGACAGGTGGTGATAGCTTCAGCGGTGACTTTGTACTTCTCGGCCAGGGATTCGAGTGTATCGCTGACGGCGACGGTATGGTAGACACCATCGATGGGCAAAATCGTCAGAACTTGTCCGACTTGCAACAAATCGGGCAGCTTCTCCATCTCTGGATTCGACCACAACAACGTCGTCGGTTGCAGGCCGAATGACTCCGCGATAGCCTCCGCGGTATCGCCTGCCTGAACGACATAGGTGATGATCTCCAACCGTGGACGCTCGGGAATGGCCGTGTGGGCTTCAGCCTGGCGAGTGATACCTGTGTTCCCGCCACCGCGATAGTATGAACGTGCGACCCGGGTCTCAAGTGCGCTAGCATTACCGCTCCCGCTACGCGCAGTAAGATTTCCTGCCGCCTGCGAAACAGAAACGATGAAATCGAATTTCACACTAGTCAGAACAACAAACAACACCAGGGTCAGCGCGAGAGCAATGTGCGAGGCGAAACGAC
This sequence comes from Anaerolineae bacterium, assembly GCA_049975385.1. Taxonomy (GTDB): domain Bacteria; phylum Chloroflexota; class Anaerolineae; order B4-G1; family SLSP01; genus DSWT01. The sequence continues at coordinate 1,699 of JBNGDO010000031.1, forward strand.
CCAATACAGGGCGTTGTGCCTCGTGGTCACCGCGCCAGCGCCACACCCACACAGCGAAGCGCGTGCAAAAGCGAATCAGGGGAGGCATATGCCAGGCAAGGTCATCCCGTTGGGGAAGTTCAGCAGGCATACTCATGGCTCAAAAAGCTGAGGATTCTGAGGAACACCATTGAGACGGATTTCGTAGTGCAGATGCGGTCCGGTCGACCAACCTGTAGAGCCACAATAGCCAACGACCTGACCCTGGTAAACCGCCTCTCCACAACCAACGGCAAAGCTACTAAAGTGCGCATAGTACGTCTCGTAGCCATTGCCATGCCGTACCCGCACCAGGTTGCCATACCCGCCACTCCAGCCGGCGAACACCACCACACCATTGTCGGCAGCGTAGATCGGATCGCCCAATCGACATCGGTAGTCCAGGCCAATATGACCGGGATTACGGGGATCACCAAAGTACCAGCCAGAGACAGCATATGAGCCGGTCGGCAAGACGAACCATCCGGTTGCGCCTGGGCCACTGACGGCCACATCCCCACATGCCCCCCAACTGCCAGACGCCGCGTACACACCCGGCATAACCGGATCGGGAGGCGGGGCTTCCCACTCTACATCCTCGCCCACCCCACCGGGGATCATTAACTGCTGGCCTTCGTACAAAGCCACACCGGGTTCAAGCTCGTTCCACACATTGTCGAGCACCACGGCAGAAACTTCGTACTGCTCAGCAAGACTGTCGAGTGTTTCGCCAGCCATCACGGTGTGGTAAGCACCATCGACCGGGGGAATGAAAAGTGTCAGGCCGGGTTGGATTAGCCAGGGAGACCCTTGCAAAGTCTCCATATTGGACCAAGCAATCGAGTACGCCGAAAGTTTGAAACGTTCAGCAATGAGGAAGATGTTATCCCCAGATTGAACGGTGTAGGTAATGACTTCCAAACGTACTCGTTCGGGGATGTCAGTGCGAGGCTGCGCCATTCGAAAAACGGCACGTGCCACCTGATTGGTACCTTGCCATATCGGGAGTGTTCCGGTTACAGAAGTCGTCGGGGTAGCTACCGGTTCGGCAGCAACAGGCAAAGACATAACGCTGGCCTCAGGCGTCACAGCCACACTGATTGGCGTCAGGGCGATGCGACCGGCCATGCCAATCAGCAGCGCCAATACCAGAATGGATAGATGGGCGCTATAACGACCAACAAAAGCAGCGACGGCTCGGCGGTCATTACCCCATCGCCAAACTATCGCTGTAGCACTGCCCAGAATACGCCCAACAAAAGCAGAAATACTCCTCTGCGGGCATGAACTGTCTATCTCTTGTAAACTACTCTCTTGTGTATTTTCCATAAGCACAAGCCTTGTGACGATCATAAACCGCCAACAAGCATATTATAACACAAGAAAAAATAAATGGCAACCCCTCAAATCTGACGATTCTCTTACGCATATAGCGCCATGCAGAAAGCCAATCCGTTCTTGACAATGCTTTCAGCCGTGCGATAATCACAGTCGTTTCAAGGTAAATGCCCACGACGCGGCGAGGCCACACACCGCTCCAACGAAATTTCTAGCGGAAAAATCTGATACAGAATGCCAAAACGGAGGTAAATGGAATGGGAAATGTAACGCATGTAGACGAACAAAGCTTCGACACCGAGGTCACACAAGCGACACTACCGGTTCTGGTGGACTTTTGGGCAGAGTGGTGTCCTCCCTGCCGGAAATTAGGCCCAACGCTGGAAGAAGTAGCCATCGATCTCGAAGGGCAACTGAAAGTCGTCAAAGTCAATGTGCAAGAGGAATCCGCGCTGGCGACCCAGCACGGCGTGATGAATATACCCACTATGATCATCTTCAAGGATGGGCAAGAGGTTGCTCGACTGGTTGGCAATCGCGCCAAAGCCAAGCTTATCCAGGAACTACAACCCTATATCTAGAAAAACCTCCAATCTACCGCCCCTTACAAACAAAACTCCCGGTTTAGGCTGGGAGTTTGTTGTTTAGATCATTTCTGATCGTGGAAATACTAAAGAATTAGTGGCTTGGCTCGCCTGCGCTCTCATACCAGAGACGGAGCCTCTCCGCTTCACTCAACGATGCCAGCACGACGCCCTGTTCACGGGCCGCCTGTTCGACACGGCGCATACGCCGGGCAAACCGCAGATTGGCCTCCCGCAGTGCGGCTTCGGGATCAAGCTCAAGACGACCAGCGCATTGGGCAATCGCAAACAGCATTTCGCCAAGTGCCGTTCCTTGATCTTCGGCTGTATATGCCTGGAGAAAGGTCTCTATGGTCTGCTGGATACGTTCAACATCGGCAGCAATTTCAACCTTATCCAAACCTACCCGCGCCGCACGGCTGCTGTAGGCACGAGCTTGCGCCAGCGCGGGCAACGTCTTGGGAACGCCGTCCAACAAAAAACGGGGAGCCTCCGCACGAACATTCCCCTTATCCTCGCGCTCTTCACGCTTGATCGCCTCCCAATTGAAGGTGACTTCGTGTGCATCGGCAACCTGCACCGTTCCCCACACATGAGGGTGACGGCGCTTGAGTTTTGCATCGATGCCGGCAACGACATCCGCCATCTGGAACACACTTTCCTCTCCAGCAATTTGTGCGTGCATCACCACCTGGAGCAGCAAATCGCCCAATTCCTCGCAGAGTGCGTCATCATCCTCCCGATCCAGGGCCTCCAAGACCTCGTAGGTCTCCTCTAGCAAAGTCTCACGCAAGCTCGCGTGCGTCTGCTCACGGTCCCAAGGGCAACCTTCTGGACTACGAAGACGTGCCACTGTCTCCACTAGATGCTCAAAACCACCCACGTAAGGCAGGGGCTTTATATAGAGCGAAGTCAACGGCGTGTGATCGCGATGATCGATCTCATAGAGCGAGCACCAGACCACCGTCTCCGCTGCTGTGCCCGCAGCGTCGACTAGAGCTACCTGATGCTCATCAGGATACAAGTTCATCAACACAAGCTTCAAATTCGAGGCCACGGCCCGGCTGTAAACCTGCGCAATCAGCACCGGTACATCTGGGTTCAAGATGGGGTAATGCGTTCCAATCACGTCGAGTGCATCCACAATTTGCAACCCATCAAGTCCATCCAAGGCCAGAACCGTCAACGCAGGTTCGATGAAGCTCAATCCGTGGACAATGCGCGTGGGAATTCCATTTTCGTGTGCGGCCTCGAGGATCTTCGTGACCGTCGCCTCCCCCACAAGGGGATGTCCGGGTACCGCGTACACAACGCCTTCCACGCGTGTGCCGAGCGTCAACACTTGCCGCGCGATTGTCGTATAGACTTCCTCAAACGTCTCTGCTTCTTCGTAAAGAGCATCGAATGAGTGGATCGCCGGGCCTGTTGGGAGATGTGAAACGACTGGATGATGCGCGGTGCGCAGCCATACCTCGGAGGCTTGAGACAGTATAGTAACCGCCTCCTGGGTCAGTTGATCGAAAGTGCCGGGACCCAACCCAACAATCGTGATGTGGGGCATACTTTCCTCGCTACATAATCGGTAGAATAGTGCGTGCTATACAACAAACAGGTAGGCAATCTGGAGATTGCCTACCTGCCACGGCTAAACTCACGCTAGCACTCAGACTATCGAGACTAACGTTTCGTATATTGTGGAGCCTTACGTGCCCGCTTAAGACCTGGCTTTTTGCGCTCTTTCTCACGCGCGTCGCGGGTCAGAACGCCCGCCTTGCGCAGCAGGGCACGGAACTCGGGATCAATTTTGAGGAGCGCCCGCGCAACACCCATACGTACCGCCTCAGACTGCCCAGTGATGCCGCCACCCTTTACCAAAACTGTGACATCGTATTGGGCCTCAGTGCCGGTGAGCTTCAGAGGCATCATCAGATTTCTCCAATCAACGTCACGACAGAAATATTCCTGATAGGGCTTCCCATTCACCACAAACTGCCCATTGCCGTCCGTATGCAGGCGCACGCGCGCACTCGCTGTCTTTCTACGTCCTATTCCTTCGTAATACATAAATCAACACTCCTTATGACGCCAACTCAGCGATTGGCAATGGTTTAGGCGACTGGGCCTGATGTGGGTGTTCAGAACCAGCGTAGACCTTGAGCTTCTTGAATTGACGGCGCCCCAATGGGCCACGCGGCAGCATCCCCTTCACCGCATGTTCGATGACCCGCTTAGGATGCTTCTGCAGTTGTTTGCGCAAGGTAATCGACTTAATGCCGCCGGGATAACCGGTGTGATGATAATACATCTTCTGGTCCAATTTTCTGCCTGTTACCCGAACTTTTTCAGCATTGACCACGACGACAAAATCGCCCAAATCCTCATACGGCGTGTATTCTGGCTTATGCTTTCCACGCAATACACTCGCGATTTGCGTAGCCAGTCGCCCCAAGGTCAAGTTGGTTGCGTCAACGACGTACCATTTCCGCTCAATGTCAGCCGGCTTGGCGACAAAGGTTTTCTGGATTCTTGCTTGTTTCACTTTTTCTCACCTCTAAACCAAATAAACCGAAAGCTAAAGTTTCTTATCAATCAGGTATCCCCAGCATAAAGAACACGCTTAAGGCATAGCCCCTGTGGAGCTACGGCCGGGCCGGCCTTGCGCCGCTCACGCCCTCGCAGGATTTCGCCAAACATCTCCGGGGATAACACATCATATCCCACACGGAGTAAGGACCCGACCAACATACGCACCATCCGATACAGGAAGGCGTTGGCTTCAATGTCGAAATACAGCCAAGTATCCTGTTCGGTCCACTCTGCACGATAGACTTCGCGTACCGAGTTATTCCCAACCGGTGGGGAACCAAACGCAGCGAAATCGCGCTCTCCCACCAGCATTGAGGCCGCAGACTGCATGGCCTCCAAGTTTAATGTGCATTGACTGTGCAAGCTATAACGCGCCACAAACGGACTACGCACCGGCCCACGATAGATCGTGTATCGGTAAGCGCGCCGTAGCGCGTCGTAGCGGGGATGGAAGGTCGGTGCAGCAACCTCCATCTGCATAACCGCAATCTGCTCAGGCAACACAGCGTTCATCGCCCGGTGCAAATCGGGCAGCGCGTGCCGCCAAGCCGTGTCGAAAGCAATAACCTGACCTTCGGCATGCACCCCAGCATCGGTGCGCCCTGATGCCAAAACAGAGCAAGACGTCTGCGTCAACTTCTCCAGTGCTCGTTCTAGCTCTTCCTGGATAGTTAGAGCGTTCTTTTGCCGCTGAAAACCTGAATATCCAGTGCCATCGTAGGCCACGACAGCTTTGACGCGCACCCCACACCACCTTTTGACGCCGCCCCAAGACGGCGGCGTCATAACCAGGCTAATCCTCGACCAGTTTTAAAAGTACCATTTGGGCGGCATCGCCCTTGCGCCAACCCAGCTTGAACATCTGCGTGTAACCACCAGGACGATCCTGGAACTGGGGCGCAATTTCATCGAACAATTTCTGCACTATGGCAGGGTCATCGAGCCGCGCAGCCGCTAAACGGCGCGCATGGACTTCTTTGGCGGGATCCACCTCTCCAGCATTGAGGCCCCGCTTAGCCAACGTTATCAACTTCTCGGCCTGCCCGCGAATCGCTTCCGCCTTTGCACGCGTGGTGCGAATAGCTTCGTGCCGGAACAATTCCGTCACCATATTGCGACGCAAGGCAGTCCGATGGCCCATCGAGCGACTTAGTTTCTTACCCGCGACACGATGTCGCATACCTCAACCTCCTGACTATACGTTCAGACGCTCTCCACGCCCTCTTCTTCTTCAGGCGTGTCCGTCCAGAACTCCTTGATTTCGAGTTGGCGCAGCAACTCCTCCAGCGACTTTTCGCCAAAGTTGCGGATAGCCAACAAAGCATCCTCTCCCCGACTGAGCATTTCCAACACCTCACCGACGTTGGAAATCCCGGTGCGCTTGAGGGCATTGTAGACACGCACGCCAAGGCCTAGGTCTTCAATCGGTACCGCATAAGCCTGATACGGGATGGCCTCTTCTTCAGTCTCCGAGTCCGATTCAACTTCCTCTTCAACCTCCGCCCCGGCGATCAAACGCAAGTGCGTAACCAGAATCCGCGCTGACTCTTTGAGAGCTTCCAAAGGCTCGATCCGTCCATCCGACCAAATGTCCACGATCAAGCGATCATAATTGGTCAATTGCCCAACGCGCGCCTGATCCACACGGAAGTTCACGCGCCGGACTGGACTGAAGATCGCATCGACCGGCAACGCCCCAATCGGCATCCGCCCACGTCCTTCGGAGGGCAGGTAACCTCGCCCTTCCTCGACCGTAAATTCGAAATCCAAATGCGCTTCATCGTTATCCACAGTAAATAGGTACAGATCGGGATTCAGGATCTCAATTTCCGGCGGGGCTATGATATCCCCAGCCGTCACCACACCCGGGCCTTCGATCCGCAACGTCATATACTGCGGGCCTTCGCCTTCTAACGAAAGGCGTATCTTCTTCAATCTGAGCATAATCTGAATCACATCCTCCCGCACCCCAGGGATCGCGGAAAATTCGTGCGGGATATCGGTGATTCGTACAGCGGTGATCGCGGCACCTTCCAGCGACGACAACAACACACGTCGCAAGGAATTTCCCAACGTCACCCCATAACCACTCTCCAGCGGGCCAACCACATAACGGCCGTACTGTTGAGTATTAACCTCCACTTCGACCTTCGGCAGAACTGGTGCTGCTAACACATGGCCTCCTGTCTGCTTTAGCGTGAGTAGAATTCGACGATCAACTGTTCTTCCACCGGTACGTCAATATCTTGACGCGCTGGCAACACCAACACACGCCCATCCAAAGTTTCTTCATCGAAGCTCAACCACGCCGGCACTTCACGCTTGCCGAGCAGGTCCTTGCGCTCCTTAAAGTACTTGGCGCCCCGACTTTCCGGTCGTACGCCCACCAAATCGTTGGGGCGGACCAGGAAAGACGGGATATTCGTCTTGCGACCGTTGACCGTAAAATGACCGTGCGTGACCAACTGCCGCGCCTGAGCACGTGAATCAGCCAAGCCCAATCGATAAACGACATTATCCAACCGGCTCTCCAGCACGGCTAATAAGTTCTCACCCGTCAACCCCGGGCGTCGCTGCGCCTCCTGGTAATGACGTCGGAACTGACGTTCCAGCACACCATAAATCCGGCGTGCCTTCTGCTTTTCGCGCAACTGCACGGCATAGTCAGATTGTCTACGCCGGCGAAATCTGCTTTCTCTCCCATGCTGACCGGGCGGATAAGCACGCCCCTCAAAGGGACATTTTTCGGAGTAACACTTGTCGCCTTTGAGATAAAGCTTTATCCCTTCACGCCGGCATTGCTTGCACGAAGGCCCTATATATCTTGCCATAACCTCTCCTTATGCCTGCTTCCGACTTTCGTCAACTTATACGCGCCGCCGCTTAGGCGGGCGACACCCATTGTGCGGAATAGGCGTCGTATCTACAATCGAACGCACGCGCAACCCAACGGCCGCCAACGCGCGCAGCGAAGCCTCACGCCCAGGGCCAGCGCCCTTAACGAACACATCCACTTCCTGCAAACCATCATTATCGATGGCGTCTTTTGCCACTTTTTCAGCAGCCACTCGCGCGGCAAAAGGCGTACTCTTCCGTGTTCCCCTGAACCCAGAGGCACCGGCACTTCCCCAACGAATCACATTGCCTTGCGGATCCGTCACGGTGATGATCGTGTTGTTAAACGTTGTTTGAATATAGATGCAACCGCGAGGTACATTACGCTTGACACGCCGCACGGTCCTGCGCGCGGTGCGAGCTGCACGTTTCGCCATAAAATCCTCCTAATTCCTTATCCACCACATACTTATACCCATCCCATAGGCAGGTTGGGCTTACTTTTTCCTCGCGCCACGGCGGCGACCGCGACCAGGAACCGTTTTCTTGGGGCCACGCTTGGTCCGGGCATTGGTCCGCGTGCGCTGACCACGCACCGGCAGATTGCGGCGGTGGCGCAGCCCACGGTAGGAGCCAATCTCAATCAACCGCTTGATGTTCATTTGCACTTCGCGGCGTAAATCACCCTCGACAATGTACTCGCGATCCACGACATCACGAATTGACGCCAGTTCAGATTCAGTGAGATCTGTATCGCGCTTGGTGGGATCGACTCCCGCCTTCTGCAAAATCTCGTTGCTGCTCTTGCGCCCAATACCGTAGATATACGTCAGACCGATCTCGATACGCTTGTTACGCGGCAGGTCAACTCCTGCTATACGTGCCATATCTCTTTCTAGCCTCCTACAAATCAGCCAAAAGGGCAGAATTACCCTTGACGCTGCTTATGCTTCGGATTTTCACAAATCACGCGAACGACCCCACGCCGTCGAATGATCTTACACTTCGGACAACGTCGCTTTACCGATGGTGATACTTTCATGATTCCAACTCCTTCCTAAAACCAGGGGAAACACCTTCCCCAAATTCTCTACCGAACAATTGCCGCGCACTTCCCTTGCCAGGTAAGATACACACAGCAGATTATTATACCACACTTTTTAGCGCAAGAAGCCCTCATAGTTACGCATAAGCAGTTGCGCTTCTAACTGACGCACGGTATCCATCACCGTGCCTACGACGATGAGCAGACCCGAACTCTGAATAAGCATCTGGTTGGATTTCATAAAGAGCCCCACAATATAGGGCAACACCGCCACGATCCCTAAGAATAACGCGCCCGCCAGGGTGATTCGCTTGTAAATGCCCAGAATGTGCTCCTCGGTCCTTTTGCCAGGTCGCACACCCGGAATGAAGCCACCCTGTTTCTGAAGCATCTCCGGTAAGTTTTGCTGCTCAATCATCACGAACGTGTAAAAGTACGTTAGCCCAAAGACGGCCAGGAAGAAGATCGGCGCATACCAGGGATTTCTTCCGCCGAAGAAGTTCACGACGCCATTCGCAAAGTTCACAACTGATGGATTGGTGCTGCCCAGAAAGAACTGTGCAATGACCGCTGGGAAGGCCAAAATGGACTGGGCGAAGATCAACGGGATCATACCGGCGGTGTTGATTTTTAACGGGATGTAGGTGCTGCCGCCCCCGTAGACTTTCATGCCCCGCACGCGCTTCCCATACTGTACTCTGATCCGCCGCTCGCCATCCTGGACGAAGACGATAAACAGGATAGTCAGCACCATGATAACCACATAGATCAAGATGCCAATGAGACCATCGGTCTCCCAGATGCTTTGGAAGCTAGCGGGCACCCGCGATACGATACCGCCGAAGATAATCAACGACAAGCCATTGCCGATCCCCTGTTCAGTGATCAACTCGCCCAGCCAGACGGCAAACATCGTACCCGCCGTCATAGTCATCAACAGCGTGATGGTAGGCAGCGTCGATGTCGGTCCCCAGCCAAAGTTCGGCAAAATCTGCTGCGTCCCTATGCTCGCCGAGCGGAAGAGTTGCGCTTGCCCGAAAGCCGATAGCGCGGCCAGCGGGACGGTCAGATAAAACGTCCACTGGTTCATCTTGCGCTGTCCTTCGTCACCCTCTTCTTTGATCTGTTGTTCCCACTTCGGGAAGATCGGCAGCAACAACTGCAAAACGATTTGCGCCGTCACATAAGGATAAACACCCGCAGCAAGAACCGAGAAATTCTGAACCGCTCCACCGGACAACAGGTTCAGGAGATTGGCAAACTGCCCCAACCCCGCTGCCTCTCCGCCGGTCGTAGCAGAGTCAAAGAAAGCCTTGAGCGCCAAACGGTCCACGCCAGGAACAGGAATATTCGACGCCATACGGAAAATCACTAGAATCAGAATCGTATAGAAAATCCGCCGGCGCAGATCCGGAAGTTTGAAAGCATTACGCAGGGCCTCAAGCATCATTTGCCTCCGTCAGAGTCTAACCCAGATAAGCTCATGCCGATCACCGGGTGCGATAGCCACCGCGCGTCCACGGCAGCAACTCAACCACGCCACCCACAGCCTCAATCTTGGCCCGCGCCGCAGCCGAAACGCGATGCACCGTCACGGTCAAGGGATGGTCAATCTCACCATCAGCCAACACGACCACCAAATCATCCGCATGTTTAATCAACCCAACCTCAGCCAGGGTTTCTGGGGAGACGATGGCCTGAGCCTCAAAACGCTCCGCGATCTGCGATAGGTTCACCGGCTTGAACGTCACCTTATACGGGTTAAAGAACTTGTAACCCCGTACGAAGGGGAGCTTGCGCACCAAAGGCAGTTGTCCACCTTCAAAATAGGGGCGCACTCCACCACCACTACGTGCGTTCTGGCCCTTAGTACCCCGCCCGGCCGTCTTACCCTGCCCGGCAGCAATACCGCGCCCCTTGCGCTTTTTACGCTTTTTTGCACCCTCAGCGGGTCGCAAATCATGTAACTTCATAATAGCCTCCAACCTTATGCCTCGGCATCCAATGGTGCGCCATCAGACGGCACAGCATCTGACGCAACTTCCTCAACGCTCAGCAGGTGCGAGATCATGTTCACCATCCCGCGCACCGCCGGATTGTCGGGTCGTTCCACAACCTGCCGTAACTTCCGCAGTCCCAACGCTCGCACAGTTTGCTTCTGGCGCATAGAATACCCAATAGGACTGCGCACCAGTTTAATGCGCAACAGCTTCGCCATTATGCACTTCTCCTTCGCCAGAACGGCATCACTTCCGCCACAGGCTTGCCGCGATCTTTGGCGACCTCCTCGACCCAGCGTAGCTGGTCCAAAGCTTCCATCGTGGCCTGAACAACGTTGACGGCCGTAGCGCTACCCAGGGACTTCGTTAACACATCGTGAATGCCTGCCGCTTCCAACACTGCCCGGACGCTACCGCCAGCGATCACGCCGGTACCTCTGGTCGCCGGACGCAGCAACACCCGCGCACCACCACACCGCCCCAGCACTTCGTGGGGGATTGATGTACCTTCCAGCGGGATAGTATGCATCGCACGTCGCGCACGCCCGGTAGCTTTCCCAATGGCATCAGGCACCGTGCGCGCTTTACCGATCCCCAATCCAACTTGGCCTTTGTTATCGCCCACAACTGCTACTACGCGGAAGTGGAATGTGCGACCGCCCTTGACGACCTTTGCCACCCGCGTAATATCCACTACGCGCTCATCTAGTTCTTCTTTTTCTTCCTCAAATGGTCTACGATTTCGTCGTGAGTTCATATCTCCTCCTGCCGGACGCGACTAAGGCGCAACCGTATAAGTTAAACTGCTTGCAGTCTAGAAATCCAGGCCTGCCTTACGAGCGGCCTCGGCGAGAGCTTTCACACGACCGTGATACTTGTATCCACCACGGTCGAACACTACTTTTGTTACCCCATCGGACAAGGCCCGTTCAGCCAACACTTGCCCTACAATCCGCGCCTGCTCAGTCTTCGTCAATTCAGCAATCTGCTGACGAACTGCCTGATCCACCGTGGAGGCTGACACCAGCGTGCACCCCACACTATCGTCGATAATCTGCGCATAAATATGATTCAGGCTTCGGAAGACACTCAGACGTGGACGTTCCGGCGTGCCATGCACAGTCTTACGAATGTGCGCGCGGCGCCGTGCTCGGGCTTTACGACGATCAACTTCTGGTTTCATCTTTTTATCTCACCCTCGGTTCCACGTTTTATTAACGATTAGGCTACTGAACTTCACCAGCAGCAACTAAATAACTTTACCGGCTTTGCCAGCTTTGCGGCGCACAAACTCGCCCTGATAGCGTATGCCCTTACCCAGGTAAGGTTCCACAGGACGCCAGGCGCGAATCTCCGCAGCGACGCGCCCCACCACTTCCTTATCACAACCACTGACTGTGATCGTGCTGGTTCGCGGGTTGACCTCAAAGTTAATACCTGGTGGCGGCGTAACGATGACAGCATGAGAAAAGCCCAGGCTCATCACCAGGTTTGTCCCCTGAAGCTCGGCCCGATAACCTGTTCCCAAAACTTCCAAGACCTTGCTATAGCCCTTATGCACGCCGATCACCATGTTGTTGATTAAGGCGCGGGTAAGGCCGTGCAATGCTTTGACCGAACGCTCATCATTAGGACGCGCCACACGCACTGCACCATCCTCGAGTGTGATCTGCATTTCAGGACGGAACTCGCGTGTCAACTCACCTAATGGGCCTTTGACCGTCACCGTACTTCCATCAATCTTCACCTGCACCCCAGTTGGCACCGGGACCGGCATCTTTCCTATCCGTGACACTTTGACCTCCTACCCGCTCTACCAGACGTAGCAGATAACTTCGCCACCGACATTAAGCCGGCGCGCCTGCTGGCCCGTGATGACACCCTTGGGCGTAGAAAGGATCGCAATTCCCATTCCACTACGCACCCAGGGGATATCCTTAGCCCCAGTATAGATACGCCGACCGGGCTTACTCACACGCATCATTTTAGTGATTACAGGCCGTTGATGCTTCAAGTCACCCTTGTACTTCAATTGGATGACCAAGTTCCGGTGCATGTTCTCGTCTGTGATCATTTTAACATCTTCGATATACCCTTCATCCTTGAGAATTTTGGCAATCGCCATCTTAATCTTGGATGCAGGTATAGCAACCGTCGCATGCTTGACCATCAAAGCATTTCGAATGCGTGCCAACATATCAGCAAGTGGATCTGAAGTTGTTCTCATCTCTCTACTCCATTACCAACTGGACTTAACCAAGCCGGGGATTTTCCCCTCTAAGGCCAACTCACGAACACAAATCCGGCATAAGCCAAAGCGACGATAATAGCCACGTGGACGTCCACAACGAGAACAGCGGTTGCGTACCCGCACCTTATACTTCCGCCTAGTTTCGCGAATCGGCATTGATTTTTGTGCCATATACCCTTACTCCTTCTTTGAAACTCGTTCGTTCACAAGCTCTAAAGTGCCGCCATTAACGCCTGAAAGGCATCCCCAGCATTTCCAAGAGACGACGAGCCTCTTCATCAGTTTCAGCCGTGGTGTTAATGGTTACTTCAAATCCTCGGATTTTGTCGATCTTATCATAATCAATTTCCGGGAACAACAATTGCTCGCGGAGCCCTAAGGTGTAATTGCCCCGCCCGTCTAACTTGTCAGGCACGCCCCTGAAGTCACGCGTGCGCGGTAGCGCCACATTGACCAAGCGGCTCAGGAATGCCCACATTTTTTCACCGCGCAACGTCACCTTGACGCCAACGGCGCGGCCCTCGCGCAACTTGAAGTTAGCTATAGACTTGCGTGCCTTAGTGATGACCGGCTGTTGGCCGGTGATCGTCCGCAAGTCTGTCACAGCGTACTCCAAAGCTTTGGGGTTATCTAGAGCTTCGCCCATCCCAATGTTGAGCACCACCTTGCGAATGCGTGGCGCCTGCATAACATTGTCATAGGCAAACTCTTTGATCAAATTAGGCGCAACTTCTTCACGATAACGCTTTTGTAATGGTTGCATATTGACTCTCTCCCAGAGCAGGGAACCTGCTACTCAATCACCGCGTCGCATTTACGGCAGACGCGCACTTTGCGCTCATCGACGACAGCATATCCCACGCGCGTAGCCTGGTCGCATTTCGGACACACGAGCATCACGTTGGAGGCATCAATCGGCGCTTCGAACCGAATCCGCCCGCCCTGCATCTGCGACCGACCAGCCCGCTGAGCGCTCTGGTGTTTCGTCACCATATTGACTTTCGAGACCACCACGCGACGCCCCTTATCTAACACCCGCAGCACTTCACCACGGAAGTCCTTATCTTCGCCAGTGATCACTTCAACCACATCACCCTTTTTTATACGATTCATCTCAATACCTCATACTGGTCCTACAACACTTCGGGAGCCAGAGACACGATTTTCATAAAACCTTTTTCGCGCAACTCACGCGCCACCGGACCAAAGATGCGAGTTCCGCGCGGATTAAAGCCCGTAGAATCCAGAATGACGGCCGCATTGTCATCAAAGCGAATATAGGAACCGTCGGAGCGCCGATATTCTTTGGCTACCCGCACAATAACTGCACGGACGATTTCGCCCTTCTTCACCGAGGCCGTGGGCACAGCCGATTTAACTGTCGCCACAACTTGGTCGCCGATGGAGCCATAGCGCCGACGCGAACCACCTAACACCTGAATACACAAAATCTCCTGCGCCCCAGTATTGTCTGCAACTTTTAACCGCGTTTCTTTTTGGATCATAGTGATAACTCCTTACGCGGCCCGTTCCAGGATCTCTTCGACAGCCCAGCGCTTGTGGCGGCTGTAAGGGCGCGATTCAATGATACTCACCCGGTCGCCCAGGCGACAATCGTTGTTTTCATCATGCGCCATGTATTTCTTCACCGCGCGTACGACCTTTTGGTAAAGCGGGTGGCGATAGCGCCGCTCCACGCTCACGATCACGGTCTTGTCCATCTTGTCACTGGTCACAACACCCGTCAAACGACGACGACGAGACTGCCAGTCTTGCTCTCTCATGCCGCTGCTCCTTTCTGCGCCAACGCTGCAACTAACTCGCGTTCACGAAGAATTGTCAGAATACGCGCAATGTCTTTGCGCACCGCGCGCATTCGATTGTGATCTTCTAAGCTGCCGGCATACCATTGTTGCCGCAGGTTGAACAACTCACGTCGAGTTTCCTGCAGGCGAAGCCGCAACTCTTCCTCTGTTAATTCTCGTAATTCGTGTGCCTGCATGGCTAACTCTCCTGCTCCAAATCCAAGCGAGTAATCACCTGAGTTCTAATTGGCAACTTGTGCGCTGCCAAACGCAGCGCCTCCTGCGCCACATCATTCGGGATACCCCCGACTTCGAACATCACACGACCGGGACGCACGACGGCCACCCACTGCTCGACCGCCCCTTTCCCTTTACCCATGCGGGTCTCCGCCGGCTTGGATGTGATCGGCTTGTCAGGGAAAATGCGTATCCAGTACTTGCCGCGCCGTCGCATATGACGCACAATGGCGCGACGCGCAGCTTCGATCTGTCGGGCAGTGACCCAGGCCGGCTCCAGAGCTTGCAGCCCGTAATCGCCAAAGCTCACATCCACCCCACGAGATTCTTTGCCTTTTCTGCGCCCACGGTGCTGCTTGCGATATTTCACGCGTTTAGGCATCAACATGGTTCTATCTCCTTAATATAACAACGTAAACTGCATATACTGCAAGCAGCTTCGCGATTTGATAAGCTCTACGCCGCGTCTTCGACAACGGCAGATTTGCGGGGCAGAATCTCGCCCTTATAAATCCACACCTTGACGCCGATACGACCATAGGTCGTGAGCGCCTCTTCTTGAGCGTAGTCAATGTCGGCACGCAATGTTTGCAAGGGCACTCGACCTTCACGCATCCATTCCCGGCGCGCCATTTCAGAACCAGACAGACGCCCACTGCACATCACCTTTATGCCCTCAGCGCCGGCGCGCAATGCCTGGCGCACAGCGCGCTTCATAGCACGGCTGTGATAGATGCGCTTCTCCAACTGAGCGACGATATTCTCCGCCACCAAACGGGCATCCAGGTCAGGTTGCTCGACCTCTTGAATATCCACATGCACACGCTTGCCCCCGCTCAGCTCCTCAATTTGTCGGCGCAACTTCTTGACATTCTCCCCTTTGCGCCCGATCACCACACCCGGACGTGCCGTCCAGATGACGACCGAAACCTGATTGGGGGGAAAGCGTTCAATTTCTATACTCGAAATGCCACTTTGCCCATCACGGGCGCGCAAGCGCATTTCCGAAATAATCAATTCACGAATTTCGCGATCTTCTGTCAAAAGGTCAGAATATTCCCGGCCCTCTGCAAACCAGCGAGACTTCCAATCGCGGATCACTTTCAAACGAAAACCATAAGGATGAACTTTGCGTCCCAAAAGTAGCCTCCTTCCCAACTATTCTGGAAGCCGTTCTTCAAGAACGACCGTGATGTGCGATGAACGTTTCCGGATCGGCCGATAGCGCCCGCGACTTCCCCAGCGCGCTCGCCAACCCTTCCCAGGCATCCGACCTGGCCCTTCATCAGCCTTAAGCTGGGCAATATACAGACTGTCGATATCCAACCCCATCTCATCGGCATTTGCCATCGCAGAACGGATCACCTTGTAGAGCGGCTCCGTCGCTGCATGTGGCATCGCCTGCAACGCATCCAGCGCTGCCTGTGCCTCCATACCCCGCAAAGGTGCAATGATGCGCCGCACCTTCAACGGCGACATGGGAACATGTTTAGCTATAGCGCGTACACTTTCCGGCATCAGTCTTTACCTCACTCTCCATACCGTGGCGCAGCAACCCGGCCCTTTTTCTCTCTGACGATGTGGCCACGGAACGTGCGCGTGGGCGCAAACTCTCCCAAGCGATGTCCTACCATGTTCTCCGTCACGTAGATCGGAACATGTCGCCGACCATCGTGGACCGCGATAGTATGTCCCACCATCTGTGGGAAGATGACGGAAGCACGCGACCATGTGCGGAGTACGCGCTTCTGTCCGCTGCGATTCATCTCTTCGACTTTCTTGAGCAGCTTTGGGCTAACGTAAGGTCCTTTTTTCAAAGAACGCGACATTCTATACCTCCCTTACTTACCGGCGACCAGTATTACGCCGACGAACGATGTATTTGTCAGTAGACTTGTTCCGACGGGTCTTGCGGCCCAACGTCCGCCAACCCCACGGAGACTTCGGACTAGGCATACCAATCGGCGTGCGCCCTTCGCCACCCCCGTGGGGATGGTCGCGCGGCGACATCGCCGAACCACGCACGGCAGGACGCCATCCGAGCCAACGCTTGCGCCCAGCTTTGCCCAATTTGACATTTGCGTGATCCAGGTTACCCACCTGTCCCACAGTCGCCATACAGCGCTTGTGGACACGGCGCATTTCAGCACTGGGCAGGCGCAGTGTCACATAATCACCTTCTTTAGCGAGAACTTGCGCCGATGCACCTGCTGCACGGACCATTTGGCCGCCGCGACCAGGATAAAGCTCGACGTTATGCACTAGCGTTCCCAACGGCACGCGTTCCAAGGGCATTGCGTTGCCCACATAGACTTCCGCATTCGTTTGTGAACTGACCACCGTGCTCCCTACACGTAAGCCCAACGGAGCCAGAATGTAGCGCTTCTCGCCATCGGCATAGACCAACAAGGCGATGCGCGCCGAGCGGTTGGGGTCATATTCAATCGACGCCACACGCGCCGGAATGTCGAACTTGTTACGGCGGAAATCAATCAGACGATACTGACGCGCGTGACCGCCACCACGGTGCCGCACCGTGATGCGTCCGTAGGCATTGCGTCCGGCCTTCCTGGACAATGGACGTAGCAAACTCTTTTCAGGTCTCGTCCGCGTGACTTCCTCAAACGTCAGCCCAGTCATCCCACGGCGACCGGGAGAAGTGGGCTTATAAGTCTTGATTGCCATCTTAAGCCTCCAGAGCCTCGATCGATTCACCCGGTGCCAGAGTCACAATGGCTTTTTTCCAAGGTGCGCGGCGCGCTACCGCACGACGTCCACGGATGCGACTGACCTTGGCCGGCATGTTCATCACATTCACAGATTTCACATTCACGTCGTAGATTTCTTCCACAGCATGCGAAATCTGCGATTTATTTGCTTTACGATTTACCACGAAAACGTACTGCCCCAGCTCACGTTGGAGATACGCTTTTTCCGTTTCTAACGGGCGAACAATAACTTCATAGATATTCATTATGCAACTCCTCTCGCCGTGTCTAGGAGGCCTGCCCCAGAATAGACTCGACCACCTCAAGCGCCCCCAACGGCATGACGAGATAGTCAGCGCTCAATAAATCCCTGATGTTCAGGTAATGCGCGCGCAGGGTTCTGGTCGTGGGCAGATTGCGGGCCGAGAGTTCAACAGATGAGTTGCGCTCCGGAAGTAAAATCAAGGTTTTGCCACCCATTGCAGACAGATTGCGCAACACCTGCACCATTTCTTTTGTCTTCGGTGCATCCATCGCCAACTGATCCAGCACGACGATCTGTTGCGACGCAGCCTTAACCGAAAGGGCAGATCGCAACGCAGCACGTCGCATCTTCACCGGCATTTTCTTCTCGTAGCTGCGCGGCCTAGGCCCATGCGCAATACCACCACCCACAAAGATCGGAGCATTTCGGCTGCCGTGGCGAGCGCGCCCCGTACCCTTCTGGCGATACCACTTGGACTTCGTGCGATTGTTTTCACTGCGGGTTTTCGTCTTGTGCGTACCCAAGCGCGCATTCGCCAACTGGCGCACCAGCGATTGATGCATCAACGGAATATTTACCGCAGTCTCAAAAATATCCGGGCGCAGTTCAATCTCGTCGACTTTCTCGCCCTGCATATTCATTACTGGAATAAGCATTGCTACTTACCTCCCTTAGCAACTGACTTGTCAGTCTTCTGCTTACGGGCGATCTTGATCAAGACCAAACCGCCGTTTGGCCCAGGGACACTTCCCCGCACAGCAATCAGATTCCGCTCTGGATCAACAAGCACAACCTCTTGATTGTGGATGGTTGTCCTCTTGCCTCCCATACGACCGGGCATCTTCTTACCTTTCCACACCCTACCAGGCGTAGCACACGCACCGATTGAACCCGGCGCGCGTTCCCGGTCCGATTGACCATGAGTGTGTGGGCCACCAGCGAAGTGATAACGCTTGACCACACCGGCAAATCCACGTCCTTTTGAGGTCCCCTCAACATCGACGCACTCGCCTGGCTCGAAAATATCAACCAACACTTGCTGCCCTAACTCGTACGCCTCATCCTCACGGATACGCAGCTCGCGCAAATGGCGCAGGTTAGGTGCACCGGCCTGCTGCAGATGCCCCCGCTGCCCTTTGCTCAGGCGCCGAGGCTTCGTCGGGCCGAACCCCAATTGTACCGCGCGATACCCATCGCGCTCGGGGGTGCGAAGGGCCGTGACATAGCACGGTCCAGCTTCTACCACCGTCACCGGCACCACAATGCCGTCATCTTGAATTACCTGGGTCATCCCCACTTTTGTACCTAAGATCCCTTTCACCATTTCCTCCTTGGGACTGCCGGCACCAGGTCTTGCCGCATCATCCCATGCTACCGCCATGTAAACTGCTCGCAGTTTAACCCCCTGGCCCTTGACCCTGCAGTTCAGGGAACGACCAGGGGGCACAGCAACACGCACGGTGCAAATTCAACGCTTAAAGTTTGATCTCGATATCGACGCCAGCCGGCATATTCAACCGCATCAGCGTGTCGATAGTCTTCGAATCCGGTTCCTGGATATCGATCAACCGCTTATGGGTGCGAATCTCGAAATGCTCGTGACTATCCTTGTCGATGAAAGGCGAACGTCGTACCGTGAATCGCTCAATCTTGGTCGGCAGCGGAACCGGGCCGACAACCCGGGCCCCCGTCCGTTCAGCCGCTTCGACGATACGCCGTGCGGACTCATCCAGGATACGATGATCATACCCCTTCAACCGAATACGAATACGTTGTTTAGCCATAAACCACCTTGTATAGCACGAGATTCAATTAATCCAAAATCTTGGTGATGATACCGGCGCCAACGGTCAACCCACCCTCACGGATGGCAAAGCGCTGACCAGTCTCAATCGCCACCGGCGAGATCAGCTCCACCGTCATATCGGTGCGATCACCCGGCATCACCATCTCGACGCCTTCCGGCAACTCGACGGTACCGGTGATATCCATCGTGCTGATGAAGAACTGCGGCTTGTAACCGGAGAAGAAGGGCTTGTGACGCCCACCCTCGTCCCGACGCAGGATGTAAACCTCAGCCTCGAAGTTGCGCTTCGCCTGAATGGAACCCGGAGCAGCAACGACGACCCCACGCCCCACCTCGTCCTTGTTGACGCCGCGCAGCAACAGGCCAGCATTGTCTCCCGCCCGTACCGTAGCAAGCGTCTTGTGGAACATTTCCATCGAAGTCACCACCGTCTTGCGGGGTTTCTCGTACATATCACCCACCAGCTCAACTTCGGTGTTGGGGCGCATCGTCCCACGATCCACACGCCCGGTGACGACCGTACCACGACCCTTGATGGAGAAGACATCCTCGATGGACATCAGGAAGGGTTTGTCCTCATCGCGTTCCGGCGTGGGAATGTACTCATCGACCACGCGCATTAGCTCCCAGATCGACTCGTAGGCCGGATCATTGGGATCATCGCTCTCACAGTTCAAGGCCGCCAACGCGGACCCGCGTATGATGGGCGTTTCGTCGCCGGGGAATCCGTAGCCGCTGAGCACCTCGCGGATCTCCAGATCGACCAGCTCCAACAGTTCGGGATCGTCCATCAGGTCAACCTTGTTCATGTAGACCACAATCGCGGGAACTTCAACCTGGCGCGCCAGGAGAATGTGCTCGCGCGTCTGAGGCATTGGGCCATCCACCGCGGAGACCACGAGGATAGCACCATCCATCTGCGCCGCACCCGTAATCATATTCTTGATGTAGTCGCGGTGACCAGGGCAGTCCACGTGCGCATAGTGGCGTTTGTCGGTCTCGTACTCTACGTGAGAGATAGCGACGGTCAGGATTTTGGTAGCATCACGGCGGAACATCTTGGCGTCCGCCTTGGCAACATCATCATAACCTTTGAAACTCGCCCAACCCTTGGTCGCCAAGGTGCGGGTGATTGCCGCAGTCAAGGTGGTCTTACCATGGTCGATGTGACCAATCGTCCCAACGTTCACATGTGGCTTTGTGCGCTCAAACTTCTCTTTAGCCATTGCTTGCCTCTCCTTATTTCTTCTGATTAACCTTTTAAATGATTCGAATTATGTACCAACCAAGATAGCGACGCTGTTTACAGCATCCACTGCTCACAGTTTATCCCGCTATACTATGATGGTCTTACGTGCCATATAAAATGGCTTCCATTTGCCGGGAGCCCACCGGTGCATAGTGATGGAACTCCATTGTGAATGTTCCCCGTCCCTGCGTCATACTCCGCAAGTCGGTTGCATAACCAAACATTTTTGCTAAAGGTGCATAAGCCCGAATGGCTTGCCCGCCACCAGGACGGGCCTCCATCATCTGGACGTTGGCGTCGCGCGCATTCAAATCGCCCAACACCTCGCCAACAAACTCCTCCGGCAGGACAACTTCGACATCCATCACCGGCTCAAGCAATACCGGGGCTGCCGCTTCGACGGCCTGGCGGAAAGCCTGCGCTCCCGCCGCTTTGAAGGCAATTTCCGTCGAAAAGTCAGGATGCGTCTCCGCACCCACCAAACGGACGACCACGCCTACTACTGGATATCCTGCCAGGAAACCGCTATCCAACGACTCTAGCGCCCCAGCTCTGACCGCCTCAACAAACGCCGGCGGCAGGTCCTGCGGACGCAGCATGTTGTCAAATCTTGATTCCCCGCCCATTTCGGCGGGGCTAACCTCTAAAACAACCCGCGCGTACTGGGGTTTTCCGGCCAGCATCCGGTCGAAAACCACACTGACCTTGCTGGTACGGGTGACCGTTTCTTTATACGAGACCCGGAGCTTGCCCACGTTAGCCTGCACGTTGAACTCGCGCAGCATCCGGTCAACAAGAATCTCCAGATGCAGTTCCCCCATCCCAGAGATAACCGTTTGCCCTGTCTGCTCATCCAAGCGCACCCGAAAAGTCGGATCTTCCTCGGCAAGTCGCTGTAGCGCTTCGTTCAAACGATCCTGATCGGCAATCGTACGCGGCTCTACTGCCACCGAGATCACCGGTTCAGGGAAACGAATAGTTTCCAGGACGATCGCTGCGTGCATCGCGGACAATGTATCACCGGTAAAGGTGTTCTTCAAACCAAGCGTCGCGCCGATGTCACCCGCGCTCAGCTCATCCACCTCTTCCCGGCGGTCGGCGAACATTCGCAGCAGCTTCGGGACTCGTTCACGTATCCCTTTGGTGGGGTTCAGGTAAACATTTCCCCGCCTTATCTTCCCAGAATACACCCGGAAGTAGGCCAAACGCCCCACGTAAGGGTCTGCAGCAATTTTAAAGACCAGAGCCGCCAGCGGCGCTTCAGGGTCCGCCGGACGCTCTTCAATCGTGCCCTTCTTAGGATTCTCGCCACGTACCGGTGGGATATCCACCGGTGAAGGCAAAAAATCCACAATAGCGTCGATCAACAACTGCACGCCTTTGTTGCGCAGTGCAGAACCGCACAAAACGGGTTGTAAATCACCGCGCAGTGTCGCTTGGCGAAGTGCAGCGCGCAGATCGCCCTCGGTGATCTCCTCACCTTCCAGATACCGCATCATCAAGCCATCATCGGTCTCGACGATGGTCTCGATCATCTCTTCACGTGCGACCCAGGCATCGGTTTCGACCTCTGTGGGAACCGAGATCTCCTGCGCGACCGTTCCTAATTGGTCGGTCCAGATGATAGCCTTCCACGCAAGGAGGTCCACCACCCCACGGAAACTCGATTCGGCCCCCATCGGCCACTGGATGGGCAGAGGGTGCGCTTTCAAACGCTCGCGCATTGTCTCTACGGCGTGCGCAAAATCGGCGCCAAGTTTATCCATTTTGTTAATGAAGGCCAGGAGTGGAACGCCGAACAATCGCGCCTGACGCCACACTGTCTCAGACTGTGGCTCCACACCTGCCGTTCCATCGAAAACAACAATCCCACCGTCCAGAACCCGCAGGCTACGCTGAACCTCAGCCGTAAAATCGATGTGACCGGGTGTATCCACGATGTTGATCTGATGCTTGCGCCAATAACATGTAACGGCCGCTGATGTGATCGTGATACCGCGTTCCCGCTCCTGGGCCATCCAGTCGGTGACGGTGGTTCCCTCATCGACGTTACCTAACCGATGCGTCTTTCCTGTGTAATACAGAATCCGTTCGGTCGTCGTCGTTTTCCCGGCATCGATATGAGCAATGATGCCGATGTTACGTATATGTTCAAGTGAATGTTCTATAGCCATCGCAAACCACGTAACTGCTTACAGTTCAATCTCTCAATCCGCGACAGCCCTTTTATGTTCTTACGCTTGTCTAGCAACAGAGCACCAACGATCGGCGCGGGTCGCCTAACAGCGCAAACCACCTACCAACGCAGATGCGCAAAAGCGCGGTTGGCCTCCGCCATGCGTAGGGTATCCTCACGCCTCTTGACGGCAGCCCCCACACCATTGGAAGCATCAATCAACTCAGCCGATAGCTTCTCGACCATTCCATGCCCCGATCGATTGCGAGAGGCTTCCAAAAGCCAGCGAATCGCCAAAGAAAGCTGACGGTAAACCGGCACTTCAACTGGGATCTGATAAGTAGCCCCACCCACGCGACGCGGCTTGATCTCAATAGGCGGTGCGACATTGCGCAACGCTGTATCAAAGACTTCAATAGCCGGCTTATTGGTACGCGCCTCAACGCGATCCAATGCCTGGTACATCAAACGCTGCGCAATACTTTTCTTACCGGCGCGCATCATACGATTGATGAAGCGCTGCAACGGCACGCTGTTGTAGCGAATATCGGGGGGGACCTCAGGTTTAGGCGGACTATTTCGTCTCGGCATAGCTCACTCCGTTTCCTTCACTACTTCTACTCAGGTTTCTTGGTTCCATACTTGGAACGTCGCTGGTTGCGTCCATCGACACCCGTGGCATCCAAGGCTCCACGAACGATGTGATAACGCACACCGGGGAGATCCTTCACACGGCCACCGCGCACGAGCACTACCGAGTGCTCCTGCAAGTTATGCCCTTCACCAGGAATGTAAGCCGTGACTTCGATACGGTTGGACAATCGGACACGCGCGATCTTGCGCAACGCAGAGTTCGGTTTCTTGGGCGTCGTCGTCTTCACCACGGTGCAAACACCGCGCTTCTGCGGATTGCCACCCTTTTGTCGCGTGCGCCGACCGCCCTTCTTCGTATTCACGTTATACATAAGCGCGGGTGCCTGCGCTTTGCGCGGCTTCGGTTTGCGTCCCTTGCGCAGCAACTGATTGATAGTAGGCACTTTTTCCTCCTAAACTTAACTCACAAGCTGGTACCTAAACCTGCTTATGATAAAAACGTCATAATTCCATTGAAGAAGGCCATCCTTAGCTGCGATGGCCTCCCCGTTGTTGCCGTAGTCCATGGGGCTGTAGCCCTTAGCTTCTAGCCCCTTTCATTTGTCGATGGCAGGAGTTCTTGCTGCCGTCAGCGAAATGAAATTCTACCACAAAGGCGAAAAACGTCAACTCATTCGGCGCGTAATGCGCCCCTCGCGACGAGGGATTATTTCCTGGGCGTCAACCCCAGCAGCCCCATACCCAGTTTAGGCAACTGCATGCGGCGGTCATCGCGCCCGAAACGCAAGACCTCACCAGAGTCCGTGACCGCTTCCACTGCCAGCGCCAAGCTCTGCAGTTCCTTCACCAGCACCTTGAACGAGGCCGGAATACCCGGTTCTTCAATCGGCAAACCCTTGACGATGGATTCATAAGCCTTGACACGTCCCTGCACATCGTCCGATTTAATCGTGAGCATCTCTTGCAGTGTGTATGCCGCGCCGTAGGCTTCCAAGGCCCACACTTCCATCTCGCCGAAACGCTGGCCACCGAACTGCGCCTTGCCGCCCAACGGCTGCTGCGTTACCAACGAGTAAGGGCCGGTAGAACGGGTGTGAACTTTGTCCTCGACCAGGTGCGCAAGTTTCATGATGTAGATGATGCCCACGGTGATAGGTTGATCGAAGGGCTGCCCGGTCTTGCCGTCGTACAGCACCATCTTGCCCAAAGTAGGCAGTGGATCGTTGTGCCCGTGGCTGTATGCCGTCGCTTTCACAACGACCTCTTCATCTTCAAGCTCACTGACATCTTGCCCACGGGCTTCCATCCAGAGACGCAGACATACCGCCTGTGCTTTCCGGTCGATCGCCTCACTGTCGCTAATGGGCCGGGGATCATCCTCGAAGAACAGCAATTCTTCAGGAACGTAGCCCTTTTCCTTAAGCCATTCCTGCAACACAGCGCGGCGCGCATAATGCCGGTCGTCGCGCAATGCATCCACTTTGTATCCTTTGGGCGTCAACCAGGCGGCGATGTAGAGCAGACGCGCCTCATCGTCATCCCGCAACATCTCTAACGGGTATTCCTGCGCAGCGAGCCAGGCCCAGGCGCGCTCCGACACAATGTTCCATGCATAATCGATGAGCCAAGCGCGCGCCAATTCCGCGGCGATTTCTTCCTCATTGGCTCCATCAAAGACAGGGCTGATTGTACGGAATCCCAGTTGCCCTGAAGCCCACCCTAGATGCGTTTCGAGAACTTGCCCGATATTCATCCGGCCCGGCACACCGAGTGGATTGAGAATCACGTCAACAGGCGTACCATCGGCCAGATACGGCATATCCTCCAGCGGGACAATCTGTGAGATGACACCCTTGTTGCCGTGGCGTCCGGCCATTTTATCGCCCTCGGTGATCTTGCGCCGCTGCGCGACACTGACCCGGACAACACGCTCGACGCCCGCAGGCAGATCGCGGTATTCTTCACGATCAAAAACTTTGACTTCGACCACTTTGCCGTGCGCACCATGTGGCATCCGCAAGCTGGTATCCTTCACATCGCGGAGTTTTTCGCCAAAGATGGCGCGCAGAAGTTTCTCTTCTGGCGTCAATTCTTTCTCCCCCTTCGGCGTGATCTTGCCGACGAGGATGTCCAGCGGCCCGACTTCCGCGCCAATTCGCACGATGCCTTCTTCGTCAAGGTCGCGCAATGCATCATCGGAGACGTTGGGAATTTCACGGGTGATTTCTTCGGGACCGAGCTTGGTGTCGCGCGCTGCGATCTCGTGTTTCTCAATGTGAATGGATGTGAAACGATCATCCCGTACCAATTGGTCGCTAAGCAGGATGGCGTCCTCATAGTTGCCCCCCTCCCAAGACATAAAGGCGACCAGTACATTCTGGCCGAGGGCTAACCGTCCATCCTCGGTAGAAGAACTATCCGCTAGGATAGCACCTTTTTCGACTCGCTGCCCTTTAACAACAATGGGACGCTGGTCGATACACGTGCTCTGGTTAGAACGCGCATATTTCTTCAGACTATACGTTACCACCTGATCATCATCCTGCCGAACGATGATACAATCGCCAGCAACGTTCAACACCACGCCGTCGCCCTTGGAGAGGACCACCATCCCGGAGTTCAGCGCAGCCGCCTGCTCAACACCCGTCTGGACGAAGGGGGCTTCTGGCTGGACCAATGGTACAGCTTGCCGCTGCATATTCGAGCCCATCAACGCGCGGTTCGCATCGTCGTGTTCCAGAAACGGAATCAACGCCGCCGAAACACCAACGATCTGAATCGGCGCCACATCGATAAAGTCGATGCGGTCAACCGGGGAGAAGCCAAACTGGTCGCCTTTGCGCACGGCCACCTGCTTCCCCAGGAAATAGCCGTTGCTATCCAAGGCTGCGTTGGCTTGCGCGATCACATAAGGTTCCTCGCGGTCAGCAGAGAGATAGATCACTTCATCGGTGACGTGGGGGACGATTTTGACAGGTTCGCCCAAATCTAGCGCTGCAATCTGCTCCGCCAGTTCCGGCGTGACCTCGGTCTTGGCCTCGGCCACCACCGCCCCTGTTTCCGGATCGACCACATCCTCGCGCAGAGTCTCGCCGACCAGTTGGTCAGCTTTGTGATGCAGCGTGCGGACGACGCGACGATATGGGGTCTCAATAAAGCCCAGTTCGTTGATCCGGCCATATGTAGACAAACGCCCGATCAACCCGATGTTGGGGCCTTCCGGGGTTTCGATGGGGCAGATACGGCCGTAGTGGCTATTATGAACATCGCGCACATCGAAACCAGCGCGTTCGCGACGCAAACCGCCAGGGCCGAGAGCCGAAAGGGTGCGCTTGTGGGTGAGGCTGGAAAGCGGGTTCGTCTGTTCCATAAACTGCGAGAGTTGGCTGGAGCCAAAGAACTGCCGGATCGAGGCTACCACCGGGCGGATGTTGATGAGGTTGACGGGCGTTGGCGATTCATCGCGGATGCTCATGCGTTCTCTGACGACCCGCTGCATGCGTACCAACCCAACGCGAACCTTCGCCTGCACCAGCTCGCCCACGGTCTTCACCCGGCGGTTGCCGAGATGGTCCATATCGTCGGGACCGGCGACGCCGTTGTTGATATGGATCATACGCTCCACCAACGCGACGATATCCTCTTTGGTGATCGTCATAATGGACGACGGCACGCTGATCTGCATGCGCTGGTTAAGCTTGTAACGACCCACCCGCTTCAAATTGTACCGCTGCGGATCGAAAATCTGCGAGATGATGTACTCCTGGGCATTCTCCAATGTCGGCGGATCGCCAGGGCGCATGCGCCGGTAGAATTCGATCAACGCTTCCTGAGCCACGGTGCGGTCAAGCTTCGATTCCCACGTCGGCTCCTGGCGAATCGTGGTAGCAATCCAGGGGTGATCCGGGTCGTTATCGGCCTCGGCGAACAGCTCCAACAATTCGGCATCATCGCCTACGGTGAGTAAGGAACTGTGCAGTTCGTCATCCACAGCAGCCAAAGCGCGCAAAAAGATAGTGACTGGGATGGTGCGTTTGCGGTTGAAACGCAGCGTCAGGTAACCCGATTTGCGGGTTTCGTACTCCATCCACAAACCACGATCGGGAATCAACTTGGCCGTCGCCAGACGGCGACCGCCATCATCATCCACACCAAAATAGACACCTGGCGAGCGGATCAACTGGCTGACGACGACGCGCTCTGTACCGTTGATGACGAACGTCGCGCTGTCGGTCATCTGCGGGAGATCGCCCAAAAAGATCTCCTGCTGCACGATCTCGCTGGTCTCGCGATTGACCAGGGCCACATCTACGTACAATGGCACCGCGTAGGTGAGATCGCGATCCAGGCACTCTTCCTGGCTATGCTTTGGCTCGCCAAAACGATAATTGAGGTCGAACTTAGCCTCTTTCGCTTTTGTACCCGGCAGATAAAGACTCAGCAGACCATTGAAACTTTCAATCGGTGAAATTTCGTCGAAGAGCTGCAACAACCCTTCGTTGAGCAACCATTGATACGACTCTAACTGCACCTCGACCAGACCCGGTAACGGCAACGCACTTGGTATGCGCGCATAAGACTTTACCCCAAGGTTGGCTACTGACATGCTATTCTTTTCCCTCCAGGAGTCACTGTGACACCCACCCTCTGGCAGGTCCACCCACCTGACGGCGGGTTTTTGCTATCTCCATCATCGCTCGCGCAATGATGAACAGAATAAAATACTACAATAAAGATATCCAAAATGATATTATACCATGACTGTTGTTTCCGTCAAAATGCGCCCCAGCAAAAAGGGTGCGTTTCAAAATGAGGGCGACGACTCAATCAACGGGGTGTCGTCAGAAAACAAGGCTGCAAACCGCCCATTCTGAAACGCACCTGAGCAGTTTTGGCCCTCGAATACCTGGCTTGTTGAGCCCCAATCGGGCCAAAACTGGCACAAAACCTTGATTATTCAGGGGCTGAGACTTTTACTTTTACGTAGCCACAAATGTAGCCGCGCTGGTCGTTACATCTGCACCTGCATAAACGCCACGATAAGTCGGAGGCAACAGTGCAGCCAGGCGTCCCATAATCAAATCGGTCGTGGCGTCCAGTTCGTCCGCCGACAGTTTGCCGTACTTGGGCAGGTAAAACGACTCGCCAAATGTGACGCAGATGCGCATCCGCCGCAGACGCGAGAAGTCCTGCATCATAGTATTGGTGCCGGTAATACCGACGGGCACAATGGGGACGCCGGTGCGCGCGGCCAGAAAGGCAACGCCTGACTTGGCCTTCTGCAACGTCCCACTACGGGAACGCGTTCCCTCCGGCGCGATGCCGAGGACATCACCCCGCTTGAGCACAGCGATCGCATTCAGCAAAGCCTCGCGGTCGAACTCGGTTCGGTTGATCCAAATGGCTTCGCTGATGTTCAACAACCAATTGAAAACCGGGAAGTTCTTGTATTTGTCGGCAGCCAATGGATAAATGCGGCGCGGCATAGCGACCAGCAATGTAGGCGTATCGAGACGGCTGATATGATTGGTGACAATGAGACAGCCCCCTTCCTCGGGGATATTTTCCGCTCCCTTGACCTCCATACGTGTCAACAGACGGAAGATCGCACCGATCACCTGACGCATTTCCCAATAAGCTTCCATTAGACCTCCTCCTCGAGAACCGTTTGGTCGTCGTTAGCCTTTGGCCAAACGCTAACGCACACCCCAGGCCAGGACTTGAAAGGAAGCGGGCGGTTCCAATCCCTGCGGTGTCAGCAAAATCTCGAATTCCTGGCTCTGTCCTGCCGGCAAAATCACCTCATCATCAAGAACGGTTTGCCGGTAGCCGATGACCTTACCGTCCACATCATAGAGCGTCACTACCACCGTGATGCGGCTCACGGCAGTACCGGTGTTGTTGACGAGCAATCCGGTGACCCGGTACTGGGGACCGGAAACCGCGCCGGAGGGCTGTACGACGGCCAGCGGTGCGAAACTTGCCGTGATTGCACTCACCGCTTCGGCGCGCAGCAGACTCACCTGCACGTCGGCGTAGCCGGTAGGCGGCGATTTAAACAACACGGCGAAGGGCGCACGTGCTCCCGGCGCGAGATAATCGGCGGCCGCCAGCGCGATGCTCGACTGCAGCGGTATCCCACCAGCAGCGACCAACGTCACCTGCACCTGGATGTTGGTGACAGGGCCGTCAGTTGTGTTAACAACTTCCCCCATACACCACACACCTCCTACGGGCGTCTGGTATAGCGTCGCCTCCACAATATCTAGAGGCAACGGGGTCGGCGTTGCCAGGATCATGTTTCCCACCGGCGCAAGCATGCCCACCCCCACGCCCTCTTCCTCCGTTTCCGTAGGGATGACCAATATCTGCCCGATGCTCAAGTACTCGTTCACGTCCAGGCCGTTCGCCTGCACCAACGCATCCACACTGACGCCGTATTCCAGCGCAATGCCAAGAAGCGTGTTTCCCTGTGCCACGACATGCACAACGGGCGTGGGAGATGGTGAAGGCGTCAACGTCGCAGTGGGTGGAATAGGCGTTAGAAAACCATTCGGCGATAACGCCGCGGTCGTCCGCAGGGTAGGTGTGACGGTGGGCAAGGGCGTCGCGGTGGGTGGAGGCGTTACAACAGCCTGACAAGCGGTCGTCAACACAAGAACCAGGAGCAACAGCAATGCCGCTCTGGCACTCCAATGCACAGACGATGCGCGAACCTTTCTCACAGTTAAAGATTATACCACACTTCTGTGCGCGTCAGGTCATCTCAACCGGGCTGGCTTCGGCAATACGCTCTTCCTGGCGCACACTCTCCCGGGAGGGTTGATGAGACGTCTTGCGCGATTGCCCCAGCACATACAATCCGCCAAGGACGAGCCACGGCACCCCCAACGCGAAGAGCAAGTAGCTCGCCGGCAGCAAACGTGTCACGCCCGAAAACCGGTCCAGGTTGAAGAGGATCAAGGCGACGGAGGTCCACACCGTGAGGAAATTGGGGATGGCGTCGCTAGCGTGGATCAGACCGGGGCCGGGGATGCGCTTGCGCGTAAGCGGCCAGAAGAGATTGCTCCCCATATGGCCCAACTGGTCTTCGAGCACGTGCCCGGCAAAGCCCAAGCCCGTCACCAGCCCGCCCCACCCCGCCGTGGTCCAATTGCCGGTAAGCAGCCCCACCAGCAGTCCCATCACCACACCGACCGCCACGACGAGAAGCAGGCTGTGCGTCCAGCGGTGATGCCAGTCGAGGAAATGCACGCGCACTTGATCACCCTCCCGCGCGAAACGGAACGTCGGCCCGGAAAAGATGTTGATCTTGTACTCTTCACTGTACGTATTCCGCACGGGCACACCGACCTTGCGGCGGACTTCGACCGCGTCTTCCGGCTCGCTCCCCGCGAGGGGGACCTGCCCTGTATTGACCAGCGGCCCGATGCGCACTGCGATTTCGTCGCTGTCTGGGATAAAGCGGATGGCATACTCGCGCCACAGATCGGCGCCTACGCGGATCGTATGAGCGACGAGGTTGACGTCCTTGCCGGCCTCGTAAGCCCGGCGCATCGCCGCGACGAGAGCATCGGCGATTTTTTCCGCATCGGGTTCAAGGCCTGGATCAATCTCCACATCGAATTTTTCCCAATAGCGCGCAAATTTAAAGTCAATCGTATCGGGCAGGATGCCGCCGATGCCACCGAGCATCGGCAGGAGCGATCCCACACCCCCGGCCCGCACCACTTCCGGGAAGAACGTGGCGATGGCAACGCCGGTGATGAAATGTGAGATACCTTTCATAACGCCCCCGTTTTCAATATCAATGCACCGGCGGGCCTTGCAGGACGCGCTCGCGCATCGCTTCGACCGGCCATTCGTCTTCTAGACCTCTGCCGGCCATAAAGGGCGCGATCATTTCCAACCACCACGTCGCGCCGCGTTGAGCGCGTTGCGCAACCATCGCCGCAGCTCGCGCGGGTTCCGCGCCGGGCGTCATCCCCACACAGAGAACGTCGAAGGGTTGATCCTGCGGGCGACGCGCTTTCACATACGCGATCGCCTGCTCCAGTTGGGCCAGCTCCTCGGCTTCATCGCCCGTCTGGAACAACGGGAACATGCCATCCCATTTTGCGGCGCGCCGGAAAGGGGGTTTGTTGGGCCAGAAACCGCCCACCCATATAGGGATGCGCGGCTGTTGCAGCGGTTTGGGGAGAAAGTGCGCCTTGG
The DNA here is from genome assembly GCA_049975385.1 of Anaerolineae bacterium. Taxonomy (GTDB): domain Bacteria; phylum Chloroflexota; class Anaerolineae; order B4-G1; family SLSP01; genus DSWT01. The sequence goes on from JBNGDO010000031.1 coordinate 33,411, forward strand.
CAATATGATAGTATTGCCCATCATAGCTAAAGGGTTCCCCGCTCCATAGCCCAACGAGCACGTCCAGGGCTTCATCCAGCATCTTCCCGCGCTTCTTGAGATCGGACTCTTCACCCAGGTCATCCCACTCGGCTTCACCAAGACCGATCCCTACACCGAGCGTCAGCCGTCCGCCAGAAAGATGATCAAGCGAAACGGTTTCGCGGGCGACCTTCCAGGGGCGGCGCCGGGGCAACGGCGTGACCGTGGTCCCAATACGGATGCGTTGTGTGTTGAGAGCAACCGCAGTGAGGGCGACCCAAGGATCGACAAAAGGCAAGGCATGGCTGGCCACATGATCCCATAGAAAAAAGCCATCCCACCCCGCGTTTTCCGCATCGCGGGCCAGGTTGGCTAACACTCGCGCATCGCCATAGGGTCCAAAGTTGGGCAAGTATATGCCGTATTGCATCAGTCGGCACCATATTCTTCGTCGTAATCCTCGATCGCTGCCGCGACGACCTGGAACGCGTGCTCATTGTCGTAAACCTGCTCGATCGAGAACTGCGCAGGCTCTCCCGGAATCATCTTGTACGTACTGAAATAGTGCCGCAGGCGTTCCACCAGCATGTCGGGCAACTCGGAGATGTCTCTTACGTTACCCCAGAAGCTGTCACTCTCCAAAACCGCCACAATCTTATCATCAGCTTCACCGTGATCGATCATCTGGATCCCGCCAACGACGCGCGCGTGCAAAATCACCTCCGCTTTGTTGATGGGGCGCTCGCTGATGACGCAAATATCCAGCGGGTCGCCATCGCCACGCCGCCCCTCGCCGCACAACGCGCCGACGCGGTTGCCACAGTAGGTACGGGGGATGAAGCCGTAGAGAGCCGGCGGCTGGGACGAGGTACGCTGGGGACGATCGACCCACAGGTAACCGGTCACCTTGTCTACCTCATACTTCACCAGATCAAACGGTGAGATTTCGATGTAGGCGTGCACCAAACCCGGTGGATTCTTGCCAACTTCCAATCCATGCCAAGGGTGCGGGCGCCAACGGTAAAACGCACGCGGAAACGTCATGTCACACCTCCTTCAAAGAAAGTCTGATAGTCGTTAGTCGCATAGTCGTTCGCGCCAGTCGACGATGCGTGAACTGTGAACATCGACTGTCACAGCTCTTTAAGTTCCCAGGTCATGCGGCACTGCACGCTACGCAACCCCAGGGACTCATAAAAGCGATACGCGCCGGCATTCGCTTCCCAGACGTGGAGTTCGATGGTCTGAACGCCCTGTGATACCACCCAGCGACGCGCCGCCTGCATAAGTTGTCTCCCGATACCATGCCCCTGCGCGGTCGTCGTCACGATGAGATCCGCAATGTACCCGCAACGACGTGGTTTATTCCATCGATCCTCGGCAGTGTCTTTCAACGAGACGATGACGGCACCGAGCAATGTATCCCCATCTTCGCAGACAAAGAGCCGGTGTGTGCGGCTGTCCAGGAATGCCTGCAATTCCTCCCGTGTGAGTACGTGTGGGGTCACCTGAATATACGCCGGGACAAGCTGCGCGTGAAACTCGTTTTCTTCAACAAACAGGGCACGAAGACGGTCGAAGTCGGCCATCCCGGCCTCTCGTATTCGTCTATTCATGACGTACACTCCAATGGTGTGACAATCGAAAGGCCGCTACCTCTCCCATCACAATGTTCTAGCCAGTCTATTCTATCCCCAACGTGCCCCACACGCAAACCAGCTAGGAATCAGGGTCTTATCATTCTCCAGTCGAGTTAGACTAATTCATGCAATGTAGCCAGAATTTGCGGCTAAAGACACCTTTAAATTTCCTTTTGCACCTTCAAAGATTGCAAAGACTGCATACGAAGTGCACTTGCGCGCGAGAATGATAAGGCCCTACGCAAACCAGCTACGAATCAAAATTAGGAACGAGCGCCGATTCTACTCAGGCATTGACCTGGTCTTTCGTTTTCTTGCTACAAAATAGATAGCAATGCCTGCGACGATCAGGCTGATCTCCAGAATGATGCCGAAAACAAGACCGGGGCCCGAATTCAGCAGACCGAGTCCGACCAACTGCGAATTGCCAAAAGCGAGAGGGAGCGTGGAATACACGATGAAATCTAACACCCAGTGGCTAAAGACCATAGCGCCGATGACGAGGCTCGTCCGGCGATCTCGACTGAGGAGGAAAGCGATCGCTGCGACCACGAGCGACCAAACGATGCACATCAACAACCCGTGTGACCAGGGATAAAACGGCAGGATCGAAGTTTCGAGTCCCTGACTGAAATTCGTGGTGGAGACACCGGGGTCTTCGATGCCGGCGGCGCTAAATCCAAAATACAACAGGTCAGGGACTTGCGTCGCTGCTAAAAGGGCCCAAAGTGGTGCCTTGGGGGCGATGGGCTTCGCCATCAATCCGATCGATGCGTGTGCTAATGGTTCCATAAGATATGTCCTCCCAATAGATAGAACTACCTGAAATCGATTACTTTAATAACGTAGCTCTATCTTGTTAAGTTGCAACGCCAAACCCAAGCTTCTGGGTGCCAATCCATTGACAGGGTCTTTGTAACGATCATAATCACCGTAGACCAGCTAACATCTCGGCTGTATTCCCGACAAATTCCAGTCCGGCATTTCGTCCTACGCCTGTATAGAGATTGGCACCGGTCTTTTTATCATTCAATTCTATACCAATTTCCGAGCGCAGCGACTCATTCACTTTCGACGTCATAGCACCAAGTTGAGGCGCGGGAAGGTCTACGCCAGTTTCGCGCTTGGCCTCAATGTCGAGCGTGTGCAGCCGGTCTTCAAGCCGGAGGTTGATAAACGTACCGGTGACTTCGAGGCGGGTGATGCGTGCTCCCGTATAGGTCGCGAACTGGTAGACCTGGCCCTGATGATATAGACCAAAGATGAAGCCCGTAAAAAAACTGCCAAGCCAGGGAATCTTGGCTACAGAGCCAAAAAGCGAAATACCTTTTTCGGCAAAATGATTGGTTTGCATCCAAATCCAGGCGGCGGGCATGGAAGCCCCCCAATCTTTCTCGATATAGCCGCGCCCCCCCGTCATATCGACCGACTCTCCGTTGAGAGTAAGTAGACCGCGAATCGTATGGTCAAAGCTCAAGACACCATGGTAGCATTCCATATACGGCACAAAACGATACCAGCCCATCGCGCCCGGAGATAGCAACCGGACCGGCCAGCCTTGGACACCGGAAAAGGACAGATTCGCCGTGATTTTTCGAGAGCCAGAGCCGACGTCAAGACGTATATGCGCAAGCGAAAAGGAGGAGTCTTCGATAGTTACCCGGAACGGGTTCTGCACAATTGTAAATGCGGTGGTAGGAAAGGGAAAATAATAGGCGGTCGAAGTGCGGCTGGATAGCACCTGGATAAAGGCATGGGAGTGCGATGGGGACAGCGCGATCCCGGGGATAATCGCCACCGCGTGCTTTTCAGCCTTATCTACCAGTTTGAAGTACCAACCTTCGAAATAACGCTTTTTTCTTAAATTTCCCTGAAAAATCTCTGGGTGCCAGATCTTCATTTTGACATCTCTCTTTGAATGGTATGGCAAAGGCATACCGTCGTTACAATCCGGTCAGCCGTGCATTGAATGGCTTCCTGTTTCAATCCGCGCATCCCCGGTCGTAATTTTAGGCGTGTTCGCAGCATTTCTCGTGGCATCTTTTTCCGTCCCGCACAATCATTATATGCTGACACACACAGCGCGTCAACGCTTGGAGGCCGGTTTTCCCTTGCAACTTGCCCCATTCCTCATATACTATTTGCCAACAGAAAGCGCCCCGCAGCTTTGAGTCACGGCAGAAAGGAAGGAAACAGTGAAAAACAACATCATCATAGGATTGATACTCGGTATCGTCGCCGGAATACTCGATGTGATCCCTATGGTCCTACAAGGCCTAACCTGGGATGCAAACCTGTCGGCCTTTTTTCTTTGGGTCGTTTCAGGCTTTATGATGGCGACCTCCAACCTGAAATTGCGTCCAGTGCTAAAGGGAATCGTCATTCCGTTCATTTGCTTGCTCCCAAGTACGTTCATCATTGGATGGAATGACCCCCTATCATTGGTCCCAATCATCGTTATGACACTTATCCTGGGAACATTACTTGGATTTGCATATGGCAAGTTGTCAAAATCGCGACAACCCAGCGCTCACTTCAACGAATGAACTTTTCCATTGACAGAAAAACTCCTCCTCTACGATTTTACGCTATCAGGAGATATGTATGCCAATTCCTCCTACAATTTCAGACTTGATCCAGCGATTCGACGATAATCGCGCGGCGTACCAGGCCGCCGCCTACAACGAAGCGCAGGTTCGGCAGGAATTCATCAATCCGCTGTTCGAGGCGCTGGGTTGGGACGTGACCAACAAGCAAGGGCGCAGCGAGAAGTACAAGGCAGTCATCCACGAAGATACATTGCGCACGCGGCGTGGGACGAAAGCGCCGGATTACGCGTTCCGCATCGGGGGACAGCGGGTGTTTTTTGTGGAAGCGAAGAAACCTTCGGTCAATGTGAAGGCGGACGAGCATCCGGCGTACCAGTTGCGGCGCTATGCGTGGTCGGCGAAGTTGCCGTTGAGCATCCTGACGGATTTTGAGGAATTCGCGGTGTACGATTGCCGCGACAGGCCGGTGCGGAGCGACAGCGCGGCGACGGCGCGGGTGATGTACTTCACGTATCACGATTACCCGCAGCGGTGGGATGAGATCGCAGGGATTTTCTCACCGGAAGCGATTTATTCGGGCGCGCTGGATCGCTACGTCGACTCGACCAAGACGAAGCGCGGCACAGCGGAGGTGGACGCGGCGTTCCTGGCGGAGATCGAAGGGTGGCGCGATGCCCTGGCGCGCAATCTGGCGCTGCGCAATCCGGGGCTGACGGTGCGACAGTTGAACTTCGCGGTGCAGAAGACGATCGACCGGCTGATTTTCCTGCGCATCGCCGAGGATCGCGGGATCGAGCCGTATGGGCGGCTGCGGGACACGGTGCAGGCCAGGGACGTGTACGCGCATCTGGGCGAGGTGTTCCGGCAGGCGGACAATCGTTACGATGCGGGCCTGTTCTATTTCCACGCGGAGAAGGAGCGCGAGGGTGGTCTCGACGACTTCACGCTGGATTTGCGCGTGGACGACAAGGTGTTCAAGGATATCGTGGAAAGCCTCTACTACCCCGCCAGCCCCTACCAATTCGATATGCTGCCCGCCGACATTTTGGGGCAGGTGTACGAGCAATTCCTGGGCAAGGTGATCCGGCTGACGGCGGGTGGGCGCGCGAAGGTCGAGGAAAAGCCGGAGGTGAAGAAAGCCGGGGGCGTGTATTACACCCCCACCTACATCGTAGACTACATCGTCGAACACACGGTGGGCGAATTGCTCAAGGACAAGACGTACCGGCAGGTCAAGGGCAGCGTGCGCGTGGCCCCGCTGCGCATCCTGGACCCGGCGTGCGGGTCGGGGACGTTTTTGTTGCAGGCGTACCAATACCTGCTCGACTGGTACCTGGAGCAGTATGTGGCGGAGGATGCCGAACTGCACGCGCGGGGCGAGCGCCTGGTCCGCGACCGGAGTGGCGATTGGCGGCTGACGTCGGAAGAACGCAAGGAAATCCTCCTGCGCCACATCTACGGGGTGGACATCGACACGCAGGCGGTGGAGGTGACCAAACTCTCGCTGCTGCTCAAGGTGCTGGAAGGCGAGGACGAGGAAAGCCTGGGCGGGACACAACTGGCGATGAGCATCGCCGGGCAGGAGCGCGTGCTGCCGGACCTGAGTGCCAACATCCGCTGCGGCAACAGCCTCATCGGCAGCGACTACTACCAGGGCGAGCAATTGGCGATGGATTTCGCGGATGAAGAAACGATGTACCGCATCAACGCCTTCGATTGGGACGGCCCGGAGGGTTTCCCCACGGCGATGGCCGCTGGCGGCTTCGACGCGGTGATCGGGAATCCGCC
>JBNGDO010000032.1:0-39163 GCA_049975385.1 Anaerolineae bacterium
CAAAAACACCCTAAAGAAAAGTGGCTTTAGCCGCCCGTCCAGACGTATCAGCGTCGCCACGACAATTTTCGGATAAATTCTAACGACTGCGCGACTACGTGATTAAAAATTATAGCATCAAATTGACAATTCAATATCCGCCCCTACAATGCGCCCTATGATCACCATCCGCCCGGCAACCCTGGCTGACGCCGCCGCGATCAGCGCCGTCCACTGTAGCACCGTGGACGCGTGGCGCGACCCGTACACCCGCCAACCGGCGGACGAAGCGACGCTCGACCTCTTCGGGCGCTGGTACAATGGCGGCGACTGGATGAGCGTCGAGACGTGCGCAATTCACCTCAACACGCTCTTATTGCACGGCCATCTGCCGCTTGTAGCCGAGATTGATGGCAGCATCATCGGCGAGGCGGAGTATTACGTCAACCGCGAACCCGCGCCTTTCGGACCGCACCTACACCTGTCGGTACTCTACATCCACCACGACTGGCAAGGGCAGGGCGTGGGACGGGCATTGATCGAGGCGGGCGTAGAACACGCGCGCGCGCATAGCTGTGACGCGCTGACCACACAGCCAGAACCGGAAATGACCGGTTTCTACCGGCGCGTGGGCTTTCAACCGTGGCGGCGCGGCAAGGAGATGCAGACGACCATAGCCAATGAAGGCCTCGCTTTCGCCCTCGCGCCGTTAGCGACGTACCACACGCCTCCGGAACATCTGGCGTTGCGCATCGGGCGGTATCAATGCGGCGTGCAGGGGTGGGAAACGCTTTGGCCTGCGCTGGCGTTGCCGGAGCTTACCGCGCTGCGCCGCGGCGTGTGGCAGGGGGAACTCGACGGTGACCCTTCGACAAGCTCAGGACAAGCCCCGGTTATGCTCGGCCTGCGCGAGCAATTCCGCACCCCCACCCAGGCCGACGGTTACGCCTGGCTGCTATCATCCGCCTCACTGATGCCCGCAGTCGCCGCGCTGCGTGCGTTGGCTGCGCAGGAAGGTTATAGCGCCGTCGATCTCCTGCTACCCGAAGATAGCCTGCCCGAACTGCGAACGACGTTCAGGCTGGACTACCAAACCACCGTCGATCTCTGGATAAAAGAAACCTGACAGGTTTCGGAAAACCTGTCAGGTTTGTATACAATCCGTTGACACTACTTCGCGTATTCCACCGCCCGCGTCTCGCGGATGACGGTAACTTTGATTTGCCCCGGGTACTCCATCGTATCCTCAATCTTGCCCGCCACGTCACGGGAAAGGCGCAGGGCTGCCAGATCATCCACATCGCCAGGTCGGACGACGATACGCACCTCACGCCCAGCCTGAATCGCGTAGGCCTCTTCAACACCGTTGAAGGAACGCGCGATATCCTCCAACGCGCGGATGCGCTTGATGTAGTGCTCCAGGCTCTCACGTCGCGCGCCGGGCCGCGCACCGGAAATCGCATCGGCGGTCTCCACGATGATGGCCTCAAGACTCTGCTGCTCCGCTTCGTGGTGATGCGCCTCGATCGTGTTGACGACCGCCGCTGGCACACCATAACGCGTCGCCAGGTCTGCGCCAATGGCCGCGTGCGTACCCTCGATCTCGAAGTCCACGGCCTTGCCAATGTCGTGCAGCAGCCCCCCTAAACGTGCAACATCGGTATTCGCGCCCAACTCCGCCGCCAGCAAGCTGGCGAGTTTCGCGGTCTCAACCGCATGCGCCAACTGATTCTGCCCGTAACTGGTGCGGAAGTACAAGCGCCCTAACAGCTTCATCAGTTCTGGGTGCAGGGTAGGCACTTCGGCCTCATAGACCGCTTTTTCGGCCTGCTCCTTCATAATCTGGTCGACCTCTTCGTGGGCCTTTTCCAGCAGTTTCTCGATGCGTGCTGGGTGAATGCGTCCATCGGCGACCAGCCGGTGCATCGCACGTGCCGCCACTTCACGCAAGACGGGGTTGAAGGATGAGATGGTGATTATCTCGGGGCTGTCATCGACGATAATATCGACGCCCGCTTTCTGCTCAAAAACGCGGATGTTACGTCCGCCGCGGCCGATGATGCGACCTTTGAGTTCGTCGCTGGGGATTTCCATCGTTTTGGTCGTCAACTCGGCGACCTGCTCCGTGGCAATGCGCTGCACCACCACAGTCACGATGTCGCGAGCGCGACGCTCGGCCTCCTCATGGGCGCGCAACTCCTCTTCACGAATCACGCGGGCCATTTCCTGGCGGGTCTCTTCGGCCACCCGCTCCAAAAGCACCTCACGCGCTTCCTCTGTGGAGAGATTTGCCACGCGCTCTAACACCTCGCGCTGCTCCTCCTCCACCTGCTTCAGTTCGTTCCAACGTTTGTCCAACGTGCTCTGACGCTTATTGAGCAATTGCTCGCGCTTATCGAAACGATCCTGCCGGGCGTCCAATTGATCGCGGCGCGACTGTAACCGCTCTTCCTCACGGCGCAGCTTCTCACCGCGACGGTCCATCTCCGCTTCAAGCTCGGTGCGCAGCTTGAGCGCCTCGTCCTTCGCATTGAGCACCGTATCGCGCGCTTGCTTCTCGGCTTCTTCCAGCAGCCGCGCACGTATGGCTTCCAGGCTGCCCAATTCTTTCTGGTAACTTGCCTGGCGCACTCTGTAGCCGATAAAGCCGCCTACAGCCAACCCAAGGAGCAACAAAACTATTCCAATTACCCAGTCCATGTCCAGTGTTCCTCGCTTTCTTAGGTATCAGGTTGAGAGAAGGGCTGTGTAGCGAGAACTTCCCGAATGATGTCCGGCGAGAATCCGCGCCGCATCAGGCGATCCCAGAAACGGCGACGAAAAACCTCGGGGGGTAAATGCGCCAGACGACGGGCTTGCTCCTCCGCGACGTGCTGCGCGGCGGCGACCTCGTCGTATTCAGCCAATGCTGTTTCGATCACGTCCGACGCAATGCCTTTCTGACGCAGTTCATACGCCAACATCCGCTTGCCTCGGGGACGAAATCGGGCGCGATTATCCACCCAATAGCGCGCAAAAGCCTCATCACCCACCAGATCGACCTCCCGCAGACGGTACAACACTTCGTCGACCGTCGTCTCGGCGAAATCACTTTTCAACAAGTGAGTTTGCAATTCAGCCTCACTGCGTGGACGGTAGGAGAGGTAGTTCAACGCTTTTTCACGCGCGCGTTCTAATTCGTCAGCCAGCCGCAGCGCAGCGATCTCATCATCCGTGAGGGTCATCCCCACGCGCAAGTTCGCCGCGACCAGCGCAGCTAATCCAAAGGCAAATACATCATCCAGATAAACGTTAACCCGGTCCCTGGAACGCTTCTGCGGTTCCAGCGCCGTAATACTTCCAGCCATTTGCCCTTCCATAAAAACAAAAAACGGCTATGGCAGAAAACGCCATAGCCGCCTTATAAGCTAAGCGAATATGAGACAGGTAAGCTTCCAAGCAGCACGAATCGTCAAGGGCAACTCCCAAGATCATCCGTGCTCTTTAGCCTACCCGCTCCAACAATATTCCCCAAAAAAGAAACTTGGGAAGCCAGTGCTTCCCGCTTGGGATCCTAGCCACGGCGAAACCACAACGTATCTACCGTCAGGGCGTACAATCCGCCCCTACAAGCTTCTGGCGGAGAAAATCGTCCGCCGATCCCGGAATCACATCCGGGGTGTAACACTTTATTTTACTGATCCGGCCATAAAAAACTAAAGCCATTTCGGTATCCAACAAGCATATAAGCGTTTAGCAAATTCATGCTGGATCAGTAGTTCACACAACGCATCCTGAAGATGCGATAAAACAACCTCATTTATACATTTTACCAGAATTCTGAGAATAGGGAAATGGTTATCATTTATATGATCGATCCGCGTGCAGAGCTGCGACGAACAACAGCGAAGACAGCCGGTTGAGATAAGCCAGGATCAGCGCATCGATGCCCGGTTCGGCCTCGGCTAGGGCTACAACACCGCGTTCAGCACGGCGGACCGCAGTGCGTGCAACGTGCAGTGCCGCGCCAGGCAGTGAATCGCCGGGCAGCACGAACGCGTGCAAGGGTGGCAGCCCCGCTTCGAGATCGGCGATGCGCGCCTCCAGCCAGGCCAGATCGTCCATGCCCGGACCGGGATGCCGCTCACGGACATCCGGCGTCGCCGAGAGGTGCGCCATCAAGTGGACAAAGTGCTCCTGCACGGTGCGCAACGTCGCTTTGAGCGCGACCTCTTCCACCACCGCGCGCGCCATGCCGATGGCGGATGTGGCCTCATCTACCACACCGACGACTTCCAACAACAAATCGCTCTTGGACATCCGAGCCTCCCCGCCCAACCGAGCCGTATCGCCATGATCGCCTTTAGCCGTATAAAATCTGGAATGCGTCATCCGGTTTCCTCCGATCGATTGCAAAAATGGTAGTATACTTTCTTCAAAACACCAGCCGTTAAGGGGTATCTGTCTATTCTCAGGAGAACGCTCATGAGCTTTTATATCCGTGATGATTATCTTTACTGTGAAGGCATCAAAGTCAAGGACATCCAAGATGCGGTCAAGGATAGTCCTTTCTATCTGTATAGCGCCGCGCAGCTTCAAGCAAACGTCGCCGCCTACACTACTGCCCTTGCAGGCATACCGGCGCGCGTCTCCTACGCGGTCAAGGGCAACGGCAACCTCACCCTCCTCAAAATCCTGCGCGATCTTGGCTGCAGTGCGACGTTGGTGAGCGGCAACGAGTTGCGGCTGGCGCTGCTCGCTGGATTTCCTCCAAGAGATATGATCCTCAATGGTAATGGTAAACAACGCGATGAGTTGGTCCTCGCAGTACAGCATGGTGTGATGGTCAATATCGACAGCGAATTCGACCTGGAACACATCACGCAGGCCGCGCACGATGCGGGCAAATCCGTAGACGTGCTGCTGCGCGTCAATCCGGACTTGCACCCCAACGTCCACCCCTATGTCGCCACCGGGATGCGCGACTCCAAATTTGGCATCCGCACCGAACGCATCACATGGTTCCTCGAACGGCTCAAGCACACGCCGCGTCTACATCTGGCAGGCTTGCATTGCCATCTTGGTTCAACAATCAAGGATGTGCAAGTTTTCCGCGATGCGGCAATCCTGATGAGCGATCTGACCGCTAGGACACGCCAACAAGGATTCGAACTGCGTTACCTGAACCTGGGCGGCGGTCTGGGCATCGACTACGAGCGCACCGGTGCGTACCCCACCCCCAGCGAGTTGATCGACGCGCTGCGCGGGCTGCTACCCGACGGTCTCACGCTGATCGTCGAGCCAGGGCGCAGCATCGTTGGCAGTGCGGGTGTGCTGATCTGCCGCGTCATCGGCGTCAAGCACAATGGCGATAAGAACTTCATCGTCACCGATAGCAGTATGGCAACGCTCATCCGCCCCAGCCTCTACGGCGCGTACCACCATATCGACTTCATCGAGCCGGCAGATGGCAAACCGCGTATCTTCGATGTCGTCGGCCCTGTGTGCGAATCTGCCGACTTCCTCGGGAAGGCGCGCATCCTGCCCACCCCTCACGAGAATGCCGGGCTGGTCGTTTACGATACGGGCGCTTACGGTTACGCGATGAGTTCGAGCTACAATCTGCAGTTGCGCCCCGCCGAATACCTGGTGGATGGCGAGCGGGTGACGCAGATCCGGCGTGCCGAGACTTTCGACGATGTCGTGTTGGCGTTGTCGCCCCTTTCCGTTATAATGCCTTGATATTGCTGGATGTATCCCTCTCCAGATAGAGCTATGCTCAAAGGGGATCATCAGATCGCCAGCTATACCCAGGAGTCGGGGATCTGACGATCCCCTCGAAGCTATAAATTGGGGAAGGGATTGTGCCACATTGCGCTAGAGATTAATCAAAGTAGGTGAATAATGCGCCAAGAGTATCCCATTCTGGAATTTGACCCCGCCCGCGAGGCGATCATTGAACCGGGCAAGCTTGTCCCCCGCATCGACGTGCCCGAACATTGCGTCATCTGCTTCTTCCAGAACGTGCTCACCGGGCTGGTGGAATCGGGCCGCGCCAAACACATCATCGATGGAAAATCGGAGATAGGCCGTCACCCACTCTACGAGATCGATGTGGACGGGCGCCGTGTGGCGTTCTTCCATCCCGGCATCGGCGCGCCACTGGCAGCCGGGCTATTGGAAGAGGCCATCGCGCGTGGCTGTCGTACGTTCATCGCCTGTGGAGGCGCCGGCGTGCTGAACAGCGACATCGCCGTCGGGCACATCGTCGTTCCCAACGCGGCAGTGCGCGATGAGGGGGTCTCGTACCATTACCTCCCGCCATCCCGCGAAGCCTACCCTTCCCCACAAGCCATCGCCGCCATTGAGCGCGTACTCGAACGCCACAAGCTGCCCTACGTCGTGGGGAAAACGTGGACGACCGACGCCTTCTATCGCGAGACGCCCGACAAGGTGAGCCTGCGGCGTGAAGAAGGGTGTCTGACCGTGGAGATGGAGGCCGCCGCGTTTTTCGCCGTGGCTCACTTCCGTGACGTCGCCTTTGGGCAGATCCTTTACGGCGGTGACGATCTCGGCGCCGAGGCGTGGGATCACCGCGACTGGATCAATCGTACTTCGGTGCGGGAGAAGCTTTTCTGGCTGGCGGCGGAAGCTTGCCTGGAGGTTGAGGGATGAAAAACATCTGCGTCTACTGCTCATCTAGCGGTGCTGTCGCGCCGATCTTTCTGGAAACCGCACGCGCGTTGGGCGCGCAGATTGCTGCGCGGGGCGATACGCTCATCTACGGCGGCGCGGATCTCGGCTTGATGGGCGAACTCGCGCGAGCCGTCCACGCAGGCGGCGGGCGCGTCGTCGGCGTGATCCCGCAGACCTTGCAAGCACGCGGCATCGCCTACGCGACTGCCGACGAGGTCATCATCACCCGGGATTTGCGTGAGCGCAAAGCAACAATGGAAGCACGTGCCGACGCTTTCATTGCTCTGCCTGGCGGCCTGGGCACGCTGGAGGAATTGTTGGAAGTCCTTACGCTGCGCCAGCTACAAGCGCACACCAAACCTATCATCCTTCTGAACACAGCGGACTATTACGCACCATTGTTCACGCTCTTCGCCCACTTCTGCCGTGAGCGATTTGCCAGGCCATTCGAGAACCTGTACCACGTTGCAGACGACGTTGATGGCATCTTCGACTACCTGGACACCTACCAACCATTCCTGGCACCGAGTAAATGGTTCGCGCTGGAGGAAAGATGATTACTGATCAGGTCATGAAAAACTAAAGTTACTCCGGCGTCTCGTAGGCGCATGAAGGTTTAGCAAAATATGACCGGATCAGTAATGACACAAAAAAATCCCCCGACTTGCTCAAGTCGGGGGATATATCGACAGATGATACCCCCATCTGGATTCGAACCAGAAACCTAGAGATTAGAAGTCTCTCGCACTATCCATTTGTGCTATGGGGGCGTGATACACAGCAAACTTTCGGCTAGTCGATCACCGGACGCAAGCCCTTGCGCACAGTTCTGCCCGAAAGCACCCGCAGCACTTGCTCCGAAGTATGCCCCACCAAAGGCGCTAACGCACGCGGTGTAAGTGGACGGTTGCCATTGCTCAGGAACACGCGAAAGATTGCTTCGAGCAGGGTCGGCGCTTGCAAAACATAGCTTGGGTCTTTGCTGCAGCGTGTGGCGATCAGGTATTGCAGGCCCTCGACCTGCCGCACCTCGCCGGTTTCCCAGTCGATCAGATCAATCTTGTCCCCAAGAGGTTGCCCGGCGTAGACCTCGCGCAACTCCGGCGAGAGATGCTGCAATAACTGCACATTCAAGTCAAGGCCCTGCTCCGCCCACCAATTGTAGTCGATGTGAAACGGTGTATCCAATGTCGGCTTGATAAATCGCGCCAAAGCAGGAACAGGGGGTAATGTAGGCATTAACTCTCTCCTCGATAAGCCCAATAATTGTCCCCCAACGACGCGTACCGCGACGATGTCGCCAACACGGCGAGCATCGGCGCTGGGGGAACGCGCCGCAACAAGTTCAGAACGCTGTACAGCGTCATCGCATGGACGGCGCGCTGTAAACTCAATCCAGCCAGACCATTGAAAATCTGATCCAACAGCGCTTCAAGCGAAACCCGCTGAAGTTGTTGAGCCAGTTCATCCACTGCGTCGGGGTCCGGCACGGCAACGGCTGCCAATTCGTCAAACTCACACGATACGGGGATACGCGTCACCTCGAACAACACTTGCTCGCCTTCCGTCGTCACGGTGCGCAGCCACTCACGGCGCCTCGCACGGGTCCCACGCAGATTCACCTCGATGACGCCCGGCTCATCACTCCGCACGAGATCGACGTACACACCTACGCTCGCTCCGTGCTCTTCGTACCATTCGGCTAACCCGTAAACATAACGACCGCTACGCACGACCCAACCTGGGAAAGTCTGCTTGGTCTCCCCATCCATAAACGTAAAGCGGATGCGGTCGGTCACCCGCGCGGTGGGGAAAAGCTGTGCTACACGGGGTGACAACGGCAGCGTGCCACCGCGCCAGTGAGGATAATTTAGCACCAACGTCACTGTATCAGCAGGCGGTACAGTACGTTGAATATCCGACCACTCGTCGTCAATCTGGGCTTCCAACGCCAGCATCGTCTCATCCAGCAGGCTCCGGTTGTAGGGAATGGGCATATAACGCAGTGACTGTGGCACTTCGAGCACGCCCTGCGGCTCCATCTGCTGCAAATACCACAGCGCATATCCCGCTGGCCCTACCTCATCGAAACGCCGGTCGTGCAACAAAGCGTATTCGAGCGAGAAAAGCTGCAAAGGCTCCGAAATCTCCGCTGGAACCTCCATTTCAGCGAGCAATTCCTTGGTGAGCAATGGACCACCATCCGCCATATCCAACAACGCTTCGGCGATGTTCAATTGACCGGCTGGCATCTCCATCACTAAATCACGCAGGAACCACTGATGCCCCACGCTGAGGAACTGTATGTTTTTCTCCAACGCAGAACGCAATGTCATCTTGATCTTTTCCCCGTGATGGTCAAAGATCTCATCCGGGTCTACGTTCTTGGATGGCAGGTAGGTCGCCTGATTCAGTGGATGATCGTGTGGCAATTCAACCGCAAACTCACGCTCAGTGCCACTTTCCATGCGCACCTTGATAACGGAGAACCCCTCGTACTCAGGATTATGTCCAGGTCGCACCTCAACAACTTCACCTAAAACGTTGCTCAAATGAGGGAAAATAACCTTTTCGCCGACGGTGTAACTATCTCCGGGACGATAGATGCTGCCTTGCGCCAAGGTCTCTTCAATCAACGCCACCATCTGTTGGTGACGCGCGCGGATGAGCTCTTGCGCTAAATGGTCGATGGTTTGGGGACGCTCCGACTCGACAAGGAAATTGGTAACATGCTCCAGATCATTCGGCAAGACGGAGAACTGCTCCCAGTATTGGTCATTCTGCACGGTACTACTCATACACCTCTCGATTCCTCTAGGCTGACTGTAAAAACATTTAAATTATACCAGGAATACAAGGGATTGACAAATATACTTTTTTAACGAAACTATACACGTAATCGCTCAGGCATGCCTGCGAAGGTATGTGAACCGGAAATTCGCCTAGATCTTCAATTCGCACATCTTCGCAAGGACCATAACGGGAGGATAGAACTATGGCGCAAAAGGAAAAGCGAACGGGATTAGTCACGGTCTACGTTGCACAGGGGATACTGCGCGCCATGGTGGTGCGCGGCGCACTGGAAACCGCCGGGATTCCGGTCATTCTCACTTACGAATCGGTGGGACCGGTGATCGGGCTAACCGTAGACGGCATCGGGCGGGTCGAAGTGCGCGTGCCGCTAGAATGGGAAGCTGAAGCACGAGACCTACTCAACGCACAACCACGCACAGGCGAGATATTTAGCGTTCCAGAGAATAGCGAAGCAGATGACTGACTCTATCACCATTGTCGGTGGCGGGCTTGCCGGAAGCGAGGCTGCCTGGCAAATTGCCTGCCGCGATATCCCCGTGCAGTTGTACGAGATGCGGCCGTGCACCCCTACCCCCGCACATACCGGTGATTCTCTCGCCGAACTGGTATGTTCCAATTCGTTAGGATCTGATCTACAAGACCGCGCACCAGGGCTGCTGAAGGCAGAACTCCGCCAGCTTGGATCGCTACTCATTGCGGTCGCCGATGAACGACGCGTCCCCGCAGGCAGCGCGCTCGCGGTGGATCGGGAAGGCTTTGCGGCTGAGGTTACACAACGCATCACGGCCCACCCGCGCATCACCCTCATTCGCGAGGAAGTGGCAACACTACCGGAAGGTCTGGCGATCATCGCCAGCGGCCCCCTCACAGCAGACCGGCTCGCGTCCGCCATCCGCGACTACACGGGCAGCGCCGCGCTCGCCTTCTACGACGCGATCGCTCCCATTGTCGAAGTCGATTCCATCAATTTCGACATTGCCTTCCGCGCCTCACGCTACGGCCGGGGTGAATCCGACGACGGTGCGGGACAAGGTGACTACATCAACTGCCCGATGAACGAGGAAAAGTATAACCGGTTTGTTGCCGCCCTGCTCAGTGCAGAGCGCATTCCTTTGCGCAATTTCGAGCGCGATGATCCACATTTCTTCGAGGCGTGCTTGCCGGTCGAAGTGCTGGCTGCACGCGGGCTGCAGGCATTGGCCTTCGGGCCGCTGCGCCCCATCGGATTGCGTGATCCGCGTACCGGACGGCGCCCCTACGCCGTCGTACAACTGCGCCAAGATAACGCCGCCGCGACCCTCTACAACCTGGTTGGCTTCCAGACCAACCTCAGGTATGGAGAGCAGGAGCGCGTTCTACACCTCATCCCCGGCCTGGAACACGCGCGCTTCGTGCGCTACGGCTCGATGCATCGCAACACGTATCTCAACGCACCGGCGCTTCTGCAGCCCACACTCCAGATGCAGACACAGTGGCGGACCGACTTGTTCTTCGCTGGGCAAATTGCCGGGTTAGAGGGCTACGCGGGGAACATTGCCGGGGGATGGCTGGCCGGGGTGAATGTGGCGCGGCTGGCGCGCGGCTGGCCTTTGCTCACACTTCCCCCAGAAACGATGACCGGCGCGCTGATACACTACATCACGCACGCCGATCCGGCCACATTCCAACCGATGAAGGCCAATTTTGGCCTGATGCCGCCGCTCGATACGCGCCCGCGCGGAAAACGCGCCCGCGCGGCAGCCTACGCCGAACGCGCATTGGCCAGCCTGGACCGGTGGAGCGAGGCACACGAACCCCTCTAGCGGCCTTGCAGTGGCACGGCCTCTGAGACCACGCCACCGCAAGCTCAAATCCTGCCGGGCACGGTCAGGAGACCGGCCCAAGCCAAACATTGCACGATTTTAATATTCCGGGCGCTCGGTCAACGTCAGCGGAAGCGTCACTTCTTCGTTGTCACGCAGCACTGTGACCTGGATTGTCTGACCAGGACGGGTGTTGGTCTCCAGGTAAGCAATCAGCCCACTGGGGCCAGTGATAGAAGTGCCGTCAATCGCCACGATGGCATCGCCACCGATCATGATAGTCCCATAGGGCGTGTTGACACTGCGGTCTCCGCCCCGTAATCCGGCGTCTTCCGCCGGTGTGCCCGGCTCCACGCCCAGGATGAGGACCCCGCGCTCCGGCACGTCGGCGCCCAGCTCGTCGAAAGAAGCTGCCAATCGCTGGCTCAGACCTACCGGGAAGAAACGCACACCCATCCACGGGTGCCGATAGCGTCCCTTGCTGATCAGTTCGGGCACGACGCGATTCACGGTATTCGCCGGAATCGCAAACCCGATGCCGGCATTCGCCTGACTCGGGCTGACGATCTGCGCATTCACGCCGATCACCCGCCCCTGCAGATCAAGCAATGGGCCACCGGAGTTGCCGGGGTTGATGGCAGCGTCCGTTTGGATGGCCTCGCCGATATAGCGCCCGTCGGGGCTTTCGATGACACGACCCAGACTGCTGACGACGCCAAATGTCACCGTCTGATCCAGGCCGAAAGGGTTGCCAATCGCCACGACAAACTGCCCCACGCGGATCCCTTCCGAGTCAGCCAGGGGGATGGGACGTAGCGGATAGTTGCCGGCATCAATTTCGATAACAGCCAGGTCATACGTGGGGTCCGAACCGATGACGGTTCCGGTGAAGGCGACGCCATCGGCAAATGTAACCTGGATCTCATCGGCGTTCTCAATCACGTGGTAATTGGTGACGATGCGCCCCTGCGTGTCGTAGACAAAGCCGGAGCCGCTGCCTTCGCTGGGAATAGCGTTAAAGAAGTAATCATAGCCGACGGAGGTAACGGAGATGTTAACAACCGCATCGCCTACTGCAACGTAGACCGCCTCCACCTGCGTCTCCAACTGGCGGATGGGGCCATCCGGCGGCTCGACGATCCACGGCGTCCGTGTCGGCGAGACAGAAGTTGTCGCCTCCGCAAGCGGCATTGGGGTTACTGGCGCGGGCGTCAACGTCTGCAAAGCGAGGCAGCCGAACGACGTTGCCAGCAGCAAAAAAACACTGATCAACACGTAAAATTTTCGCTTCATAGTCCCTCCTTATGATTGGGGGATTGGGAATTAGGGATTGGGGATTAGGTACCCTAATTCCTAGTTCCCAATCCCTAGTCCCTCTGCTTATGGCACCAGAAAAACCGGGCAACGCGCGTAGCGCAATACCTCGGTAGCGACGTCGCCCAACAAAATGTCGGTCACATTGGACGGCCCGCGCGTCCCCAGAACGATCAGCGACGCCTTCTCGTCCTGCGCCGTCTCCAGGATCGTCTTAGCCGGGGCCCCAGCCTGGATGATCCCCACCGCCGAAATACCGGACTTTTGGAGATGCTCGACCGTATCGTTGACCACTTCCTGCGCCACCGCCTCCAACTGCTGCAACAACAGTTCATAGCCCTGCGTCGCCAGATACCGCTCCGGTGGCTCGAAGACGTGCAAGACCACGACTTCGGCGCTCTCCGTCCGCGCGATGTGTTCTAGATAGAGCAACGCGCGTTCCGCAGCGGGCGTCGCATTATGCGCAAAGAGTATTCGTCTGAACATTGTATTGTTCCTCCTGATTGGTAACTGGTAATTAGGGATTGGGGAAGTGGGTCTGCCCGCCCACTACTCCTTACTCCTTACTTCCTACTCCAGGCCCCACACGCAGGGCACGCAATTTGTCGAAAAGCTCGCGTTCTTGCGCTGTAAGCTGCACGGGCAGTTTAACCTCAACCACGGCGTATAAATCACCGCGCTCTTTGGGCCGGTTCAGGACGGGCATCCCCTTTCCACGCAGGCGGAACTTGGCACCGTTCTGCGTTTCGGGGGGGATACGCAACATGACCGAACGCCCGCTCGGCGTCGGGACGGCGATCTCGCCACCCAAGATAGCCGTGTACAAGTCCAGCGGGACGACGGTTTCCAGGTCTTCGCCGTGCCGTTGGAACTGAGCGTGAGGCAAAACCTGAATATGCAAAAACAGATCGCCTGGCGGGCCGCCGCCCGGGCCGGGTGCGCCCTTGCCCGCGACGCGAACACGCGTGCCGGTATCCGCACCTGCCGGGATGTCGACCTCGATGCGCTGGTTGCCAATTTGCAGAATGCGGGACGTACCCCGGTATGCTTCATCCAGGGTAATCTCCACCGGCTGCTCGTAATCCTGCCCACGCCGTGGGCGCTGCTGTCGCGCCCGTCCGCCGCCAAATAGGTCACCGTAGCCGGCAGTCCCACCTCCACCGCCGAAAAGCTGCTGGAAGAAATCCGAGAACGGACTGTCCTGCCCGAACAGATCACCGATGTCCCTGGTGGTGTAGCTGTACTGACCAGGCCGGGCACCCGCGCCCGACCATTGACGCCAGAAGTCATCGGGTTGCCCACCGCCTTGCTGGAACCTTTTGTACTCACTGCCGAACTGATCGTACAGCTTGCGCTTTTCGGGATCGGAGAGCACTTCGTAGGCTTCGTTGAGTCCCTTGAATTTCTCTTCCGCCGATTTATCACCGGGATTCATGTCCGGGTGATACTTACGCGCCAGCTTACGGTAAGCATTCTTAATATCTTTCTCACTCGCGTTTTTTGGAACCCCCAAAACGCCGTAATAGTCCTTGTACTCCATATCCCTTCCTCCCCGTGCGGTTTAGCGTTTGGCGACAACCACCCGCGCCGGACGGAGTATCTCCTCCCCAATGCGATACCCCTTCTGCTCTTCGTCAATGACGAGCATCTCCTCGCGTTGACCCTCCGCAGCGGGGACCATCGCGATGGCGTCGTGCAGCAGTGGATCGAACGGTACGCCCACCACATCAATCGCTTCGACACCCTCGAGACGCAACACCTTCATAAATTCGTCGTACGCAACTTTGATGCTTTGGTGATGGGGATCATCCGGTCGTAGATGCGTGACAACCCTTTCCAGGTTGTCAGGCACGGTGAGAAAAGCTGTCAGCAAGCGCTTGCGTTCTGCCGCGATCTGTTCTTCGGCGCGACGTTGCTGGCGCTTACGGTAGTTATCCATCTCAGCACGCAGCCGCAGCGCCATATCACGCCAATCCACGGCTTCCTCAGAGGCTATCACATCCGGTTCGGGAAGTGATTGCGTCTCCAATGGAGCCGCTTCTTCAGAGACGTCCGTGCCCGCATGATCATCCGTGTTGACACGACCCGTGTCTTCGCGGTCTGTGTTTGCACGGTCACCCTTGCCACGTCGTCGCACTGGAATATATTGTACTTTTTTAGATATCGTCATAAATCAAATCCTGTAATTACAAAAAGGGGGTGACCCCCACGGCCACCCCCATCCTTTAACATTAGATTCGCAACTACCCTGGCGAAGGTTACGATGAACGTGGATCATACAAGTTTTGTGTCATCCACGACAACTCATACGATAACTTATCGAGAACCCTCGCCAGCGTGTATAGTCACTAAACCTCGCGGAATTCACCGTCTACCACATCGGGGCCTTCAGGGCCTTCGGTTTGTTCCGGGCCACCCTGCGGGCCTTGATCGAAGCCAGGGCCAACGTGCGGGCCGGGGGTTCCTGGAGCCTCTTGGCCACCATAGGCCTGCTCGCCCAGCTTCATCGCGGCCTGGCGCAACTCTTCCATTTTGCGGCGGATCAGTGCCGCATCTTCGCTGCTGTCCTTTACCTGGCGCAGATCGTTGATCATTCCTTCCAACTGACCGCGCAGGTCGCCGGGGACCTTCTCGCCCATGTCGCTCAAGGTCTTCTCCATCTGGTAGCACATCTGGTCGGCCTGGTTGCGCGCGTCCACCAATTCCTGGCGCTTCTTATCTTCCTCAGAGTGCAACTTGGCTTCTTCGACCAGGCGATCTACCTCGCCGGAATCCAGGTTCGTGCTCGCAGTAATCGTGATACGCTGCTCACGACCGGTGGCCTTGTCCTTTGCGTTGACATTCAGAATGCCGTTCGCGTCGATGTCGAAGGTGACTTCAACTTGCGGGACACCACGCGGCGCGGGCGGGATGCCATCGAGCCGGAATTGCCCGAGCAGCATATTGTCACCCGCCATCGGGCGCTCACCCTGGTACACCTTAATGTCCACAGCGGTCTGCCCGTCTTCAGCGGTCGTGTAAATCTCGCTCTTGCGAACCGGAACCGTCGTGTTACGCGGAATCATCACCGTCATCCGCCCGCCGAGCGTCTCAACGCCCAGCGAGAGCGGGGTCACATCCAGTAGCAGGATGTCGGTCACGTCGCCGCCCAGAACACCACCCTGAATGGCCGCGCCTATTGCGACGACCTCATCGGGGTTCACGCCCTTGTGCGGCTCCTTGCCGCCGGTCAGGCTACGCACCAGTTCCTGGATCATCGGCATGCGGGTCGCACCACCGACGAGCACTACTTCGTCCAGCGCCTGCGCCGAGAGCTTGGCATCTTTCAGCGCCTTCTCGAAGGGCACACGGCAGCGCTCGACCAAATCATTCGTGATCTGCTCAAACGTCGCGCGCGTCAGCCGTAGTTGCAGGTGTTTCGGGCCGCTGGCATCTGCGGTAATGTACGGCAGGTTGACCTCGGTTTCCATCATCGTGGACAACTCAATCTTGGCCTTCTCCGCCGCTTCGCGCAAACGCTGCATTGCCTGGCGATCTTGGGAGAGATCGATGCCCTGCTGCTTCTTGAATTCACTCAACATCCAGCGCACCACGCGCTCATCCCAGTCGTCACCACCCAGGTGCGTATCACCGTTGGTGGATTTCACTTCGATCAAGCCTTCGCCGACCTCAAGGATCGAGACGTCGAACGTACCACCACCCAGGTCGAAGACGAGGATCGTTTCATCAACGCTCTTGTCCAGGCCGTAAGCCAGCGCAGCCGCCGTTGGCTCGTTGATGATGCGCTTCACCTCAAGCCCGGCAATCTGCCCGGCATCTTTGGTAGCCTGGCGCTGGCTGTCGTTGAAGTACGCGGGTACGGTGATCACGGCTTGCGTCACCGGCTCGCCCAGATAGGCCTCGGCGTCCTTCTTCAACTTTTGCAGAATCATCGCCGAGATTTCTTGCGGGGTGTAGTCCTTGTTGGTCACAGGAACCTGCACACGCGCATCGTTCTGCGCCCCGGCAATAATCGTGTAGGGCACCATTTCGCGCGTGACCTCCACTTCTTTCTCATCGGCGCGGCGTCCCATCAATCGCTTGACTGAGTAAATGGTGTTTTCCGAGTTGACCACCGCCTGACGCTTTGCGGGCACGCCGACCAGCCGCTCATTGTTTTTCGTAAATGCGACGACCGACGGGCACAAACGCCCACCTTCCGCCGTGGGAATAACGGTCACCTGACCGCCTTCCATAATCGCCACCGCGGAGTTCGTCGTCCCTAGATCAATACCTACGATTTTGCTCATTTTCCACCTCCAGAGTCTTTACATCATTCCGATTCTGAGTATACCTGGAAAGTATTTGAAAAGCATTAGAGCAAAATAAGAATTAGCTATATATTAACACACGGCCTTCCAACGGCGGAACAGATAGTACCAACGTGCCCTCATGCAGGGGCAATTGGGCCTCCGTCCAGGCCTCGGTGAAGACGGCATCCGGCGGTGTGAGGATTTTCATACGCAGCGTCATCTCTACCGGCGCCGTATCCGCGTTGAACGCGACCACCACCGTCTCTTCGGCGGACGTGCGCGCGAAGGCGTAAGCCAAGTCTTTGGCGTAGAGCGTGACGAAATCGCCATTGCGCAGTGCGGGGGACGCCTTGCGCAAGGCGATGTAGCGCTTGAAATCCGCGCGTAGTTCGCGATCCCAGCGGGCTTCATCCCAGGGGAAGGCGCGGCGACAATCGGGGTCGGGGCCGCCCTCCATGCCGATTTCGTCGCCGTAGTAGATGCTCGGTGCACCAGGGAATGTCATCTGGCACAGCGTTGCCATGCGCAAACGACGTTTGTCGCCCCCCACCATCGTCAGAAAACGCGGCTCATCGTGGCTACTGATGAGGTTGTACTGCGCGAGGGTGAAGGGCCAGGCATAGAGATTCAACATACGATCCACCTGCCGGGCAAAGCGACGCGCATCCAGTCGTTTGAGCCTAAAGCCGCCGGGCCGCTGGGACGTATCCAGCAACTCTTGCCCGAAAAAGCCCAAACAGGCGCGGTTGAAAGCGTAGTTCATCGTTGCATCGAAGTGATCGCCTTGCAGCCAGGGCCGGGCCTCATCCCAGATTTCGGCAAGGATGTAGGCCTCCGGATTGATGGCCTTGGCCCGGCGGCGGAATTCGTCCCAGAATCCGGGGGTTTTGACCTCCAGCGGGACATCCAATCGCCAGCCATCGATGCCCTGTTGGAGCCAGTATTCGGCCACGTTGTAGATGAAATCTCGCACCTGGGGATTGTCCGTATTCAGCTTGGGCAGCTCACGATTGTCCCACCAACAGGCATAATTGGGCTTGCGTCTTTCATTGAAAGCATGCAGGGGAAATTTCTTGACGCTGAACCAATCCAGGTAGGGCGATTGTTCACCGTTTTCCATAATGTGGTTGAACTGCAAAAAGCCACGACTGGCGTGATTGAAAACACCATCAAGCACCACGCGCATCCCGCGCCGCCGCGCCGCCTCCATGAACTGGGCAAATGCCTGGTTGCCACCCAGGATTGGATCGACGGTGTAGTAGTCGTGCGTGTGGTAACGGTGGTTAGCAGCAGATTGAAAAATCGGGTTGAAATAGATCGCGGTGACCCCCAGGTCTTCCAGGTAATCCAGATGTTCGAGGATGCCCAGAAAATCCCCACCTTTGAAGCCATGTCTGGTCGGCGGCGACTCCCATGATTCAAGGTTTGCCGGTTTCGTCAGGCGCTCACTCCGCGCAAAACGCTCCGGGAAAATCTGGTAGAAAATTGCGTCCTTCACCCATGTTGGTACTTGACCGATCATCTTCATCCTCCGAATAGTCAGGTAGTCTGTAGTCCTGTAGTCTTTGGTTGGATAGTCATCAATCTCAAATCATCAATCTTCGTTCATAAATCATGATTCGTGATTCGTGATTCTTGCTCCTTGCTTCCTGCCTCTTGCATCCTCTCGCTGCGTTTTTGCATAGCGCGGGCGAAGAGAGCGAGCGCAAAGGCCAAAGCGCCAACGCCGGCGGCGATCATTAGACCAGCGTCGGCCCAGAACCGCAAGGGGAAAAGGCGAATCAACGTATCGGAATAGCTGAAGAGCCATGTACCCGACGCAAAGAAAATGCCGTGGAAGGCCGTGAAAAACGCATCGAAGCCCACAGCCATCCACACGCCCAGGGTCACCAGCACACATAGCGTAAACAGGCTGCCGTCGGAGAGCGCGCCCCATACCAGCGCCAGACGATCCTGACGAATGAGCACCCACGCAGCGGCCACGGCGATGACAAAGGCGATCAACGCCACTGCTGTCAACTGATCGTAGACTAGCTTGACATCATCCATGTGACTGATTTCACGGGCGTTGAAGGCCACCGTCCCATCCGCGAACCGCAGATCACCCAATCGGCCCACCCCGCGCGGCTTGTTGAGAAATGTAATGCTCGCGCGCGCCAGACGCAGGCGTTCCTCCGGTGCCATGCCCAACGGATCAGGCGGGAAGCCGGCTTTGGCATATTCCCATGCCGGATACCATGGCAACGTCAACAGGCGCGCCATCCCTATCACCAGGATCAATGGCACGGCCACCGCAATCAACACCCGTAGCACAATACGTACGATTTTCATCTCCACCCCATCTCAATCGGATTCCCTACGTTATACTCCAAAACGAGAAAAAATGAATCCTGGCCTTGCCTTCACGATCTTGCTACCGTCTCTTAATTTTACCCAATAACGATTTATGCTATAATGACCTAGCCCGGATGAACCGGAACCAAAAGGGCCTATTATGCCCGTTTCTTGCTCATTGTGCAAGGATTTGCGTGGTTAGGCCCTAACTTGGACAAACTGGAATTAGATAAACTACTCTGAGCCTGCTCGTCTTCTTGCGCATTATGCAAGAATCTCAGGGGTTAGGTTCTGCGTTATGGAAGAAATGGCACTCACACTCAAAGGCACCCAACAAGGTATCGTACTGCGGCCCTTATCTGATGCCTGGGACGATGTACTTCAGGGCCTGGAAAACGCCTTACAAGACGCTGAGGCGTTCTTTCGTGGTGGGCGGCTTATTGTGGAGATGGGTCACCAGGAATTAACGAAAGAAAAATTAGTCTCCTTGCGCACCATCCTGGACAGATACGACATGGAACTCTGGGCCGTCCTGAGCGATAACGAGGCCAGCATCCACACAGCGCGTACCCATGGCCTGCGCACGCGCCTGCCAGGAGAGACCGTCGGCGTGTTGCCAAAAGAAAAGCTCGCTGGTGATCCTGCGATATCGGATACCGCCAGCGGTGCGCGCGCCAACGTTGGCGAGCATGTAATGGTCGTGCAACGCACATTGCGCTCCGGGCAAAGCATAAAATATCCCGGTCACGTGATCCTGGTGGGCGACGTCAATCCAGGGGCGGAAGTCATCGCCGGAGGGCACATCATCGTGTGGGGGAAGATGCGGGGACTGGCGCATGCCGGCGCACTCGGCGATGAGGATGCGCTCATCTGCGCGATAGAATTGACCCCCGCACAACTTCGTATTGCCGGATATATCGGCCGTCCGCCCGAAGGACGTCGCCGCAAATTGTTGCCGGAAACAGCCAGAGTGAATGAGGGCACTATCGTCGTCGAACCCTGGCACACAAGGGAGTAACATGGCAGGAAAAATTATCACCATTTCATCGGGAAAAGGCGGTGTCGGCAAGACTACCATCACGGCCAATATCGGCCTGGGATTGGCGATGTTAGGAGCGCGGGTCATTTGCATCGACGCAGACATCGGGTTACGTAACCTGGATGTGATGCTAGGGCTGGAAAACCGCATCGTCTACGACATCGTCAACTACATTGAAGGCCGTTGCCGCTTCCGGCAAGCTCTGGTACGCGACAAGCGCTTCCCGGAACTATTTATGATGCCCGCTGCCCAGACACGGGCCAAAGACGCCATCAGCATTGAGCAGATGAAGAGCGTGGCCCGCGAGGCCGCACAAATGGTCGATTTTGTCCTGATCGATTCGCCCGCCGGTATCGAGCACGGCTTTCGCTGCGCCTCGGCCCCGGCAGAACTTGTGCTGATTGTGGCTAATCCAGAAATCGCCTCTGTGCGCGATGCCGACCGCGTGGTCGGTCTGCTAGAAGCCGAAACCGAAACCCCCTCACACTTGATCATCAACCGCATCAAGCCGGAGATGGTACAACGCAAAGTGATGCTGGCCCCAGAGGACGTGGTCGATATGCTCGCCATTGATCTGATCGGCCTGATCCCCGAAGATCAGGAGATTTTGACAGCAAGCAACCGGGGAAGTCCTGTTGTGCTAAACAATGGTTCGCGCGCAGGACAGGCGTTTTTAGATGTTTCCCGGCGCTTACTAGGGGAGGATGTACCTTTTGCCCCCCTAAAACCTCCATCATTTTTCCAACGTCTCCTCGGTTCGCGATGAAAGGAGTCCTTATGAAGTGGTTAAGAATTTTCAAACGTCGTAAAAATTCAGATCAGGAGATCGCCGCGCAACGCTTACGATTGGTCCTCACCCACGACCGCGCCAACCTTTCGCCGGGAATGTTGGATATGTTGAAGGACGAAATTATCGCCGTGATTTCCAGACATCTGGAGATCGACGCCGACAAAGTCGAAGTCAACTTCGCCGAAGATCAACGGGAGATGCGCCTGGTCGCCGATATTCCCCTTCACAGCCCCCGAAGAAAGCCCGTCTAGACGGTGAGGCCGGCCGAAAACGACCGATGAAGAAGAATCGATATGCGCACATCACCCTGGCAAAACTTTGATTGGGGGCTGCTACTCATCGCCGTCCTGCTCAGCATTGTAGGGTTGACGATGATCTTTAGTGCCACCCAGGGATCAGAAGATCTCGCCGATACCTGGCGTAAGCAATCGATCTACGCCGCCGTCGGCGTGGTGATGATGTTCCTCATGGCCTTCATTAATTATCGCTGGCTAGAAAGCCTGCAATGGCCGCTCTATTTCTTGACCATTGGAATACTCGTTTTCACACTCCTTTTTGGAAGCAGCGAAATCGGCGAGGTGCGTCGATTTATCTACATTGGTGGCGTCTCGATCCAGCTCGCGTTCCCCGCGTTGATCCTGCTCATCATTAGCCAGGCCAGTTTGTTGGCGCGCAATACGCCGAATCCCCCCGGCCTGCTGGAGTTGATCGTCTCATCCGGCATGACCGGTCTGGCGGCGATCCTGGTCTTCCAGCAACCCAACCTGAGCACTGCGACACTCTACATCGCTACGTGGGGTGTGATGCTCTTTGCCTCTGGTCTCCCGCTCAGCTATATGCAAGGCATGGGTATCCTGGGACTGATTGCTGCGCCAGTTTTGTGGGCGAACATGGACGAGTATATGCGCAACCGCATCTTCACTTTCTTTGATCCCACTAACGACCCTGGCGCATACTACAACATCCAACAGGCACTCATCAGCATCGGCTCCGGTGGCCTGCTCGGTAAAGGCTTCGCCACCGGCACGCAGAGCCAATTGCACTTCTTGCGCGTCCGCCACACCGACTTCATCTTCTCGGTCATCTGCGAAGAGTTGGGCTTCCTCGGCGCGGGGCTGATCCTGCTGCTCTTTGGGCTGCTGCTCTGGCGGCTGCTGCGCGTCGCCGCCAACGCCGCCGATGCCACCGGACAATTGATCGTCATCGGCGTGACTAGCTACATTTTTTACCAACTACTCATCAACCTGGGGATGAACCTCAACGTAATCCCCGTCGCCGGCCTGCCGATGCCCTTTATCAGCAGCGGCGGCAGCGCCCTGGTCATCACCTTCGTGGGATTGGGGCTGGTTGAGAGCGTCGCTATGCGCCACAAGCGGATGGAGTATTAAAAGCGGTAGACAGTAAACGGTAGACGGGAGGGGGATAGGGGATTCGTAATTCGTAATTCGCCCATTCGCCCATTCGCCCATTCGCAATTCGCTATTCTCGGAGGAGATCATTATGACAGTTCGTGTTCGTTTTGCACCCAGTCCCACAGGAGAACCGCACATCGGCAACATCCGCACCGTCGTCTTCAACTGGCTGTTTGCCCGGCAGAATCAGGGGAAATTCGTGCTGCGTATCGAGGATACCGATCGCACACGCTACGTCGAAGAAGCCCTTCAGGTGATCACCGATGGGCTGCATTGGCTAGGGATTGACTGGGACGAAGGGCTGGGAATCGGCGGCGACTACGGGCCATATGTCCAGTCGGAGCGCCTGGAGATTTACAAAGAGAAAGCTGAAGAACTACTCGCTCAAGGGCGCGCCTACCGCTGCAACTGCTCGCCGGAACGGCTGGATGCCGTTCGCGAGGCACAGCGCGCGCGCGGCGAGACGCCGATGTATGACGGTCACTGCCGCAACAAAGCTCCCGGCGAAGTATCGCCCGACGAACCGCACGTGATCCGCCTCAAGGTACCCCGCGAAGGCACGACTGTTATGCACGATCTCCTGCGCGGGGACATCGCCTTCGAAAACCGCCTGCTCGACGATCAGATCCTGCTCAAGAGCGACGGCTTCCCCACCTACCATCTCGCCGTCGTTATCGATGACCACATGATGAACATCACGCATATCCTGCGCGGCGACGACTGGATTTCCAGCACGCCCAAACGCTTGCTGCTGTACGAAGCCTTCGGGTGGCAACCGCCCATCTACGCCCACGTCCCGTTGGTGCTCGGCACAGACGGCAAGAAACTCGGCAAGCGGCACGGCGCGGTCTCCATCGCGGAATTCCGGCGGCAAGGCTATCTTCCCGAAGCATTGTTCAACTTCTTAGCGCTGCTCGGTTGGGCGCCCGGCAGCGGCGAAGAGCAGGAGATCTTCACGCGTGAGGAACTGGTCGAGCGTTTCGACATCACGCACATCAACCTCGCACCCGCCGTCTTTTCCTACGATAAACTCAACTGGATGAACGGTTATTACATCCGCGCCCTCTCGCAAGATGAACTGCTCGAACGCCTCATCCCCTTCTGGGAAGATGCGGGATTGATCCCCACCCCCACACCGGCGGAACTGCTCCCCACCCTCAAAGTGCTCGTTCCGTTGGTCCAGGAACGGCTCAAGACGTTGCGCGACGTCGTCGAATTGACCGATTTCGTCTTCTGCGACATCGATATCCCACCCGTCGAAGCGCTGGTTGGCAAGAAGATGACGGCGGAACAAAGCCTGGACGCCATCCGCCGGGTGCAGGCGCTACTGGCAGGACTCATGCACTTCGAAGGCGAAACGATGGAAGGGCCGATGCGCCACCTCGCCGAAGAACTGAGCTTGAAGGCCGGGCAGTTGTTCAGCATCGTGCGCAACGCCGTCACCGGCAAGGTCGTCTCGCCGCCGCTCTTTGGCAGCATCGAAGCCTTGGGACGCACCAAGACGCTCAGGCGTCTGGAGCGCGCAGAAGAGGTTCTGGTGGCGCATATCGAGGCGCAGGAAGAAGCGTAAACACACCGGCTGGTAAAAGATGATATGGAACTCGAGTACGAAAGTCTAAAGAACGAACTCCTGCAGGCTCTGGAGAAAAACAAGGTTTGGGTCCTGGCGACTTCCGATGGCAGCCGCGTCTCCGCCCGTTCGATGAGCATCGTTCATGACGGCCTCGACATCTACTTCCAAACAAGCCGGCATTTTGATAAATACGCGCAGATGATGCAGAACAGCAACGTCGCCTTGTGTTGTTCCAATGTCTCCATCGAGGGCGTTGCTTCGGATGTGGGGAGTTGGGAAGACAATCCAGCAGCGAAGGAACGCTACCTCAAGCAGCACAAGGGGTCATACGACGCGTATGGCACACAGCCGGGACAGGTGGTGATCAAGGTCGTCCCGCATTACGTGGTGTTTTGGAAGTATATCGATGGCCAACCGGTGCGGGACTTTCTCTATCTTGTGGATCGGAAAGCAGAGCGGCTCTTTTACCTCGAACAGTATCCCAATGATTGATCGTAGCGCGCAACCCTAAGCCCGCGCCATGAGCGGTCGCAGCGCGCCCGTCACCATCCCCCACTCCTCCAACGTGAGTGTCTCCGCGCGGCGTGTCGCGTCGACGTCAACGCTCGCCAACGCCGCGACCACATCCTCTGGGGGTAAACGCAAGCCTGCCGCGAGCGAATTTCGCAGTTGCTTGCGCCGCTGAGAGAACCCAGCCCGCACGACGCGGAAGAATTCCGCCACATCCGCCACCGGAACGGGCGGCGTCTCGTGCAGATCGATGCAGACCACAGCCGATTCCACATCCGGCACAGGGAAGAACACCCCGCGCTTCAAGCGCATCGCAATGCGCGGCTTCCCGTAGAACTGCACGCTCATCGCCAGCACGCTCATCGCGTTGGGGATAGCAACCATACGCTTGGCCACCTCGCGCTGCACCGTTACCACCATACGCGCAGGCCGCACGGTAGCTTCCAACAAATGGCGCAGCACTGCCGCCGTGATGTAGTAGGGGAGGTTGGCAACCACGTAGTAATGCGGAAGGCGCGTCCCCCACAAGGGCATGACCGGCGTGGGCGTAACATCTAACAAGGCCGCTGGGTCAAGTTCGAGGATATCACCGTGGACGATGGCGACGTTCTCGAACGCAGCCATCTCCTGATGCAGGATGGAAACCAGATGCGGGTCCGTCTCCACGGCGATGACGCGCCCGGCTTGATCTGCCAGGGCTGCCGTCAACGTCCCCAGGCCGGCGCCCACTTCCAGCACCGTATCATCACGGGTCAACGCCGCTTGCGCCGCAATGCGCGCGGGTTTATTCGGATCGACGAGGAAATTCTGCCCCAGGGATTTGCGGGGCTTAAGGTCATACTGGCGCAGTAACGCGCGGGGATCGTCCGTCATGGCCCCAGGTAATTGATGTTGTCGGGGACAGGCGTGAGCAGGTAAACATCCACCCAACTATACCAGAGTTTCAGGTTGGCATCATCGTATCCCAGATCGATACGCCGCCCTTTGATCGCGCCGCCGGTATCACCAGCATAGCCAATACCGTAACCTGGCACATACACCTCGGTTCGCAGTGAGATCACGTTAGGGTCTACGGCCACAATGCCGTGGCGCATCGTCATACCGGTGGCCGTGCGCCCGTAATACGGCGACGAGGAAGAAACGCCCGCCGTCCCCGCACTGTACGAGGTCGCCAACATGCGAAACACCCGCCAATACTCCACCGTCCCACTCTCCGTCGCCAGTTGCCGTACGATGATCTTCGTACCGTAGCCCATCACGCGGTTCACCGGGGCCAGCACCACGCTTTCCCCTTCCACGCGACGTTCCACGACTTGACCATCTTCATAGCGCAGACGGATACGGCGTTCCAGCACCCCCGGCTCACCTTCTTGCAGCAAGCTCTGCGTATCGATTTCAGAATCGGGGTCAGCCTGCCAAACAGAATCAAACGGGATCGGGCTCTGCTCCACGATCACGCTTTCGGTCACACGGTAGACACGGATTTCGTCGACATCGTTCAAAGGCGCTTCCAGGGATGGGGCCGTGTAGTCCTGACCGTTGAGCGTCACCCCCAGATCGGCTAACACCTCCCCCACCCGGCTGCGATGGGTCCGTGTTCGCAAGACGTGCCCATCCACACGCACCGATACAGGACTCGAACGCTCGGTACGAATGTGCAGGCCGTTTTGCAGGGGCGTAGCCGGATTGGGATAGACACGATCCGCACGGTACAGTTGGATGCCGGCCTGATACAACGCTGCCCCAACCGTCGCAGCGCTGGAGTACAGCGTCGCGCGCACCCCACCGTCTTCCAAAATGATCTGCACCGCTCGCTCCACAACGATACGGAAGCGAGTCTCCGGCGGGTCGGTCGCCAGGGCGGGGCGAATCTGAATGGTATCATGGCTGTCTAACTGCACATCGAGTTGTGCCAAAAGGTCGGCGGGATTTTCCTGATGCGCGTAAATCTGGCGCTCACGCCCATCCACAACCACCACGACGGGCTTTGCGCGCGCGATCCGCACCTCTAATCCAGGAGCTAGGGCCGTGCTCAATTTGGGAGAAAGGTGATCTTCGGGGCGCAGGCTCAGGCCCAGATCGGCCATGAGCAATTCTACAGTTGGTTGGTGCGTCCTGACCTCACGACTTTCGCCATCAATGATCAACGTCACCGGGGTCAGTGTCGCACGGTATCCGGCGGTCAAGACCAAGACCGCCAGTAACGCCAGCACAAGACCCAATAATTTAGTCTGCCAATTCACTCCGTCATACCTCGAGTGTAAAAAAATCCACATCCTTACCCTTGCGAAGGTTCAGGTGCAGTCTGCTGCGCACACCTTCGCAAGGATTCTGAAACACAGACGATGCCCGAGAGGGACTGAAGACCAGGCGCCCCTGCGGCGCCCGGAAAATCCTCCTTACCGTTGCTTCCTCCCGGACCTGGCGGGGTTCGAAGGCTTCCGCCGCGCAGGACCCAACCTTCAGCCCCCATCGAGCATCGTCCTCACACACTACAGACTCTATGGTAACGGAAAGCGATGGTTTGTCAAGAAACTTGTCAACACGTGCAAAATGCGTATAATAAAGCAGTTATTGCAGGGGAGGTAAAAAGTATGCCATTATACGAATACCAATGTCAAGAGTGTGGATTGCGCTTCGAGCGTCGTCAGCACTTCGACGACAAGCCAGTTACAGTATGCCCGGAGTGCCAGGGGCCTGTCGTGCGCTTGATTCAACCCGCCGGCATTATTTTCAAAGGATCCGGTTTCTACGTCACCGACAATCGCTCCAAATCTCCTACCGCCGTACCCGGCAGCCGTAAGACAGACGAGAAGTCCGCCGACGAAAAACCTGCGACAGAGAACGCCAAAGCGGATACTGCTACCACCAGCGGCGAAGGCACAAAAGCCAAAGCATAAACGGAACCATTAACCATTCCACACTCACAAGAGCCTAGCGCGCGCTAGGCCCTTGTGCATTTAGACTTCGGCAACGTAAGCGAGAGGTAAATTTACCACGAAGACACGAAGGAAAATAATACTAGCCCTGGTGGCTCGTTGCCTTCTTGGTAAAAACAGTCCGTTATTCAGAATGCACCAGGTGCACGACCGTGGCGCCGCTGCCGCCTTCATTCTGAGGGGCAGATTCATAGGAAACCACGAGCGGGTGGTTTGCCATAAAATTGCGAATTTCGCGACGCAGCTTGCCGGTGCCCTTACCGTGGATGATCCGCACCCAAGGCAGCGCCGCCATCGTTGCGTCGTCCAGGTAACGATCCAGGCGCTCTACCGCCTCTTCCACCGTCAACCCGCGTAGATCGATCTGGATGCCCGGAGACGGTGCGCGTGAAGGCACCTTCACCCTGGCAGACGCCGATGCCGCCGCGGCGGCCGGTTGCGCGCGGCGCAGCAACTCCACTTCTTCGACGCCGACGCGCGTGCGCAAAGGACCGGCCTGCACCATAACTTCCGCCCCTTCCACCGCCAACACCGTCCCTTGCACACCCAACGCCGTCAATTTCACGGTATCACCCTCGCAGAGCGGTCCGGAAGGCGCTTCAACGTCGGGGGCAGCCAGTACCTCCTCAACTAGCGGCGGTGCCTCGGGCAACGTGATCTCCAGGTTGTCCAGCGCGTCAACGACTTCCTCAACCACCGGTGGCGCTTCACGCCACGGCGTCGTGAGCAAACGTTGACGCAGCGTGCGAATCTCGGCGCGCAGCGCCTCGACTTCCTCCTGCGCCTCATGCTCGGCCTGGGTCAGGATCTCCTGCCGCTCGTCTTCAATATTGAGCAGGCGCTTACGCAAATCCCGGGCAAGCGTCTCGGATTCCTGGTGCGTAAGACGTGCCTGATCACGCGCCCGGACCGTTTGGATACGCAGGTTGTGCAAATCTTGAAGCATGTCGTCGGCGCGAAGTTCCTCGCCGGAGACCATCTTGCGCGCGTCTTTCACAATCTCTTCGGGCAGTCCCAGGCGGCGGGCAATCGCAAAAGCGTTCGAGCGACCCGGAAGGCCGATAACGAGGCGGTATGTCGGCGCAAGCGTTTCGACGTCGAACTCCATCGAGGCATTGCGCACACCGGGTATGCTGTGTGCATACAGCTTCAGTTCCGGATAATGCGTCGCTACAAATACCGTGCAACGACGCTGCCGGAACGTATCCAGCAGCGAGCGCGCCAGCGCAGACCCCTCGGCGGGGTCCGTGCCCGCGCCCAGTTCGTCCAGAAGCACCAGTGCGTGATGGTCTACCTCCCCCAAAAAGGAGATGATGTTGGTGAGGTGAGACGAAAAGGTTGAGAGGCTCTGCTCGATGGACTGTTCATCGCCGATATCAGCCACCACCGTCTCAAAACACGAGAGCTTCACGCCCGGATCTGCCGGCAGGTGCAACCCAGCCTGCGCCATCAACGTGAGCAAGCCCACCGTCTTCAACGAGACTGTCTTACCACCGGTATTCGGGCCGGTGATGACCAACACGTGCGTCTCATCGTCCAATTCCACATTGACCGGCACCACGGTTTCCGGATCGAGCAGTGGATGGCGTGCCCCGGGCAAATGGACGACCGTGCCAGGATGCACGTTATCGTCCTTGGGGGCAGGGGGTGCGTCGGCGACAGGCACCAGTTCCGGCTCGACGGCTTGCGTCTCCTCGGCATAACGCGCCTTAGCAAACGTCAGATCAATCTCCGCAAGCGCGTCCACCGTTGCGGTGATCTCATCGCTGTTTTGCGCAACCTGCGCCGACAGCTCCCGCAGCAGACGGTAGACCTCCTCTTCCTCGGCAATGCTCAATTCACGCAGGGAATTATTTAGTTCGACAATCTGTGTGGGTTCCATAAACAGTGTCGCACCGCTTGACGAACGATCGTGCACAATCCCCTGGACGTGCCCGCGGAAATCGGACTGCACGGGAATAACAAAGCGGCCCTCACGCCGCGTAATCAGCGATTCCTGAAGGTATCGCGCGACTTCTGGAGAGGCAATCAGGCGTCGCAATCGATCCTGGATACGGTCCTGAGCGACGCGCAGATTTCGCCGGATGCGCGCCAGTTCTGGCGAGGCGTTGTCGCGGATCTCGCCCCGGTCATCCAGCACACGCACAATCGCCTCCACGAGATTGGCGAGGGGATGAATGCGCCAGGCAATATCGGCCAGCCCAGGAAACTGCGCCTCCAACTGTGTAAGGGCACGCCGCACATGGGCCGCGCCTGCCAGCGTATCCCGAGCCTGCAGGAAATCGCCGGGCTGCACAGTCACACCGTGCTCCGCGCGTTCCGCAAGCGGCCGGATGTCATGCACGCCACCAAGCGCGAAGTCCGGGCGCGACTGCAGTAGCTGGCGGGCTTCGCGCGTCAACGCCAGGCGCTCCCGGGCCTCGCGATAGTCGGAGGTAGGCAACAGCGCCAGTGCCAGTTCAGCGCCACCGGAGAAGTCCGTGTACTGCGCCAGACGCTTCAAGATTGCAGGATATTCGAGGGTAATCCAATGGCGATTCATCAACACTCCCAGATAATAATCAATCAAAGCCTAGAGCGGAGTCAGTGCGGGCGGCAACGGGCGCAAAAAGGGCACAAATAGCCACCGGTAGAGACTCAGCACTGTCCGCGAAAACGGCAGCAACTGCGACGCGTAGAAATTATTCCGCATCTTCACCCACGCGACATGATCCGGCCATCGCCCGCTCACCATCACGCCGACCGCATTGTGCAGCAGTGCCGCGATCACAGCAGCCACAATAAGGCTTAGGAAAAAGCCTAGCACGTAGTCCAAAAATCCGAGCTTGGGCAGTTTTGTGACCGGGAAAGAAAGATAAATCACAACGTAACCTATGACAAAGAAGAGGAGGAACAACCCAATAAAAAAAGCGCCCTCAGCAAGCGAAGGATTGGATCCGGTAATCGCCTTAAAGCGATAGGCTGCCTCTTCGTATAACAGCGCACTCAACAGCGTAGCCGTCCACAAGACAGCCAATGAGAAGAGTACGCGTAACATCCGTTGATAGGTCAAGAAAGCGACGACGCCTACAGCTACAAAAATGATGAGCAGATCTAGCAGTCCCATACGATCTCCTTTCCCTACATTGGAAGTAACGGGGATATTATACCACGACGGTAAATAAAACGCCGCATGGGAGTCTTCCCGGCGCGGCGCTCATGGTTCGGTCCAGGCAAAGCGCTATGATGGCACAACCACCTCAGCGCCCGATTCAGCTTCCACGGTTTCGAGGGGAAACTCCTCTTTGCAGGTCAGGCACTTGGCCACATCCTTGCGCGCGATGACCAACATGCCGCCACATGCAGGGCATGGCGTCGCCAGGGGACGTTTCCACGACGTAAACTCGCACTTCGGCCAATTGGAGCAGCCGTAAAAAATCCGCCGCTTCTTGGTCCTTTTCTCGACGATATCGCCATCCTTGCAGCTCGGGCACTTGACACCGATCTTCTCCAACCACGGTTCCGTATAGCGGCATTTGGGGAAATTGGAACATCCAATGAACTTGCCGTAACGGCCCCAGCGCACAAGCAACTGCCCATCATCACACTCAGGGCACGCGCGCCCCACATATTCAATCTGCTCGACAGCGGGCGTCGCTTTTTCTGCGACGGCCAGCGCTTTGGCAAAAGGATCATAGAACTCCCGCATCAACGCAACCCAGTCCCGCTCACCTTCGGCGACCTCATCCAATTCCGATTCCATCTGCGCGGTGAAATCCACACTGATCAGGTCAGGGAAATTATCTACCAGCATATCGTTGACGATGATACCAGTTTCGGTGGGAGAGTAACGCCGCCGCTCGCGGCGCACGTATCCCCGCTGCTCGATGGTGGATAGAATGGCGGCATACGTCGAAGGTCGCCCGATGCCATAGTCTTCCAACGTGCGGATGAGCGTCGCATCGGAGTAGCGCGGTGGCGGTTTGGTGAAGTGCTGTTCGGGCCACAGGCGGATCAAGTCCAGGATCTCATCCACGGTGAGCGAGGGAATTTGTTGGGCAGCTTGCTGCCCCTTTTCCTGGTCGCCATTTCTCGCAGGGGTCTCTTCGTAGACGACGAGGAAGCCGGGAAAGCGCAGTGTCGAACCGGAAGCACGGAACAGGTATGGCTTTTCTGCCTCCGTCCCTGCCGATATCTCAACGCTGATGGTATCGTACAGCGCTGGTGCCATCTGGCTAGCGACAAAGCGCCGCCAGATCAGATCGTAGAGCCGGTATTGATCGCGGCTCAAATGCGACTTCATCTTTTCGGGCGTGCGTAGCACGCTGGTAGGGCGAATGGCCTCGTGCGCCTCCTGCGCGCCCTTGGCGCGTGTCTTATACACGGGCGGCTCAGCGGGTAGAAACTCGGCGCCATAGTTTTCGGTGACGAAGCGCCGGGCTTCGTCCTGCGCCGGTTGCGCGACGTTGGTACTGTCGGTGCGCATATAGGTGATGAGTCCCACCTCTTCATCGCCCACATCGATACCCTCATAAAGCTGCTGCGCAATCCGCATAGCCTTGCGCGCCATAAAGTTGAGCTTACGCGACGCTTCTTGTTGCATTGTGCTGGTGATGTAGGGCGCGGCAGGTCTACGGGTACGCTGCCCCTCTTTAATCTTTGAAACAACGTAGATGGCGCGCTCCAACTCTTTAAGCAGCGGTTTGACGTCGTCTTCACAACCCAGCACCGGCTCTTTGCCGCGAATTCGCACCAAGCCCGCCTTGAACGTGTGACGCTTCTTGCGTGCCTCGTGATGCTGCTGGGCCAGCTCAGCTTCCAGTGTCCAGTACTCTTCCGGGACGAAGTTCTCGATCTCCCTCTCGCGCTCCACGATCAGGCGCAACGCCACCGACTGCACCCGCCCAGCCGAGAGCCGGCTGCGCACCTTCCGCCAGAGCAACGGGCTCAGGTTGTAGCCAACCAGGCGATCCAGAATACGCCGCGCTTGCTGTGCATCCACCAGGCTCATATCGATGGTATGGGGATGAGCAAACGCGTCACCCACAGCTTTTTTGGTGATCTCATGGAACACCACCCGCTTTGTCTGTTCCGGTTTTAGGTCCAATACCTCGCTCAGATGCCAGGCAATGGCCTCTCCCTCGCGGTCTGGGTCAGTAGCAAGGTAAACGGTTCCGGATTTCTTCACCGCTTTTTTCAAATCCTTGACAACGGCACGTTTATCGTTCGGGACGCGATATCTGGGCGCGAAATCATTCTCCACATCCACGGAGATTTTCGAGCGCAAAAGGTCGCGGATATGGCCTACAGAGGCTTTGACCGTATAGCCCTTCCCCAAGAAGCGCCCGACCGTACGGGCCTTCGCTGGCGACTCCACGATGACGAGCTTGCCGGTAGGTTTGGGGGGAGCAGGTTTCTCGGGTGGCGTCAGCCCCTCGTGTAGCGGGGTTCGCCCCATACGGAACATCTTCGTCCCGCACACCGGGCACAGACCCTGCACCGCGGCCTGCGCCCTAGCAGTAAAGACGGGAGTTGGTTTTACCATCTCCCGTTTTTCCTTGCACTTCACACAATATGCTTCAATGTGCAACTTATGGTCGCTCGTCTGTTTGATCATAACACTCCAGAAAATCCAAATTCTACCTATCGATATAAAAGTAAAGGGTTTTACGGCACAGAATCATAAAGGAAAGTTGGCGAAGTGTCAAGCGCAGGGCTTTACAATTTGTCGTCTCGGTGGGCAGTCCTCAACTGCTCAACCACTTCGCGCACCCGTTCTGACTGATTTCGACGGGTGATCATCACCGTGTCCGGTGTATCGACGACGATGAGATCCTCCACACCGATGGTGACGATCAACCGCTCGCCCTGCGAAAAAACCATCGTATTCACTCCATCGATGTTGATGACGTCACCAAGCAGCACATTGCCGTCGGCGTCGTGGGGATGCAAATCCATCACCGAAGACCACGCGCCGATATCCGACCACTCCAAATCTGCCGGAATCACTGCGACTTGGGCAGCCTTTTCCATAATGCCATAGTCAATCGTCTCCTTGCGCAGCGCAGGCCACAGGCGCGCCAGCGTCTCCGTATAAGCCGGCGTTCCCCAAACCTCAGCCAATGCCGTCAGGGTCGCACTCAAATCCGGCATCCAGCGGCCTATCTCTTCGAGGATACGATCGGCGCGCCAGATGAACATGCCGCTATTCCAGGCATACACGCCTTCCTGCACGAAGGCCTCCGCCGTCGGTGCATCAGGTTTTTCAGTGAAACGTTCCACTCGATAATACTCGAAGCCATGAATATGGTCGCCATCCACCTGGCCCAACGATGTGCTCCGGCGGATATAGCCGTAGCCGGTAGATGGGAACCTGGGTGCGATACCAAGCGTGACCAGGTACCCCTGTTCTGCCACTTGCTGTGCTGCACGCAGAACGGCGCGGAAAGCGTCGGGCAAGCCGATGAAGTGATCGGCGGTGAGGACAGCCATAACGGCATTGGGATCGTGATGGTGCAATACCATCGCCGCCAAACCAATGCAGGGCGCCGTCCCTCGCCCCATCGGCTCGACGATGAAGTTCTCGTGTGGTAATTCGGGATACTGTGCAGCCAGTGGCTCCACCTGCTCCCCCGCCGTGACGACAAAAATGCGTTCTGGCGGTAACAACGGCAGCAATCGATCCACCGATAACTGGAACATCGTGCGTTCCCCGAAAAGCTTCAACGTCTGCTTGGGATGCGCGCCGCGGCTCAACGGCCACAAACGGGTTCCCCCACCCCCGGCCATAATCAGAGCATACAACGATTCGGTCATTTCACCTCCTACTCAACCAAACATAGAGACACAGAGGACACCAAGAGCACCCTAAACCGTCTCTGTGTCTCCGTATTGAGAATCATCCGCATGAACACCCAGTTCGTATGGTTCGTCCGGTTCACGGGCCACGACGTACTGCAATGGCGCGACCTGACGTGTCATACCTTTGAGCTCCATCATCACCAGCGTGCTGCTGATCGTCTCCACTGGCAGTTCGATCTCGCGCGAAAGTTCGTCGAGATGGCGTGGCTCCGCGGTAAGACGCTCCAAAATAGCCGCCTCCGTCGCATTCGCTGGCAAAATCTCTCGTGCCAGTTGCTTCTCTGAAACCTGATCCAGGTGCAGCGGCTCCAAAATGTCGCTAATCTCAGTGGCGATGTTCGCGCCATCGCGTAGAAGGCGATTGCAGCCCGCCGACGCTGGGCTGAGGATACTACCAGGCACAGCAAAGACGTCGCGACCGTGATCAAGGGCGAAATCCGCCGTGATCAGCGCGCCACTCTTCATACCGGCCTCCACCACAACCACACCCAGACTCAGACCACTGATAATACGATTGCGGGCAGGGAAATTTGCTGCTTCAGGGCGCGTCCCCAACGGGTAATCGCTGATCAACGCGCCGTTCTCGACGATGGCTTCTGCCAACTTGCGATGTTCTGGAGGATAAATGTAGTCCACGCCGGAGCCGAGGACCGCCAGCGTGCGCCCACCGGCTTCCAGGGCAGCCTTATGCGCAATGCTGTCAATACCCCGGGCCAGGCCGCTGACCAGTGTGACCCGGTTTTGCACCAGGTCGGTCGCCAAACGATGGGCCACCTCGCGCCCGTAAACGGTGGCCTTGCGCGTGCCCACCATCGCCACGGACCATTCGTCGGCAGGGGTGAGTGTCCCACGCACGAAAAGCACCGGAGGCGCACCATCAATCTGACGCAGCAAGCTGGGATAGTCGGGAGTGTCCCAGGTCAATACCTGCGCACCCGCACGTTCGACTTGCCGCAGCACTTCGTCCAGGTCCACTTGATGGCGCAGCTTAAGAAAATTCCTCAGAGAGCGCCGGTCAAGTTTGACCTCCCGCAAGGCTCGCTCGGGAGCCTCCCACGCCGACTGAATATCACCGAAGAAGTCCAGTAGCATGCGTAGCCG
Source organism: Anaerolineae bacterium (assembly GCA_049975385.1). Taxonomy (GTDB): domain Bacteria; phylum Chloroflexota; class Anaerolineae; order B4-G1; family SLSP01; genus DSWT01. The sequence goes on from JBNGDO010000032.1 coordinate 35,415, forward strand.
CACTGGTCCGATACCGCGTACCAGGTTAAAACCGAGCCAATAACGTAGCGTTTCCATCTGCATCTATCGCTGGATCATGAACAACAAGGGATAAAGCACAAAGCGTATACCTTACGCCCACCCTTATGCTTTATCCCTTGCTCCTTAGAGAATAATCAGTTCGTCGTCAGTCTGGTCGCCATCAATCTGAGAGGTACGCCCTCTTGAGAGTGCGGCAGAATAGATGATGACCCTTTACAAGAATTCTACACCATATCCAGTAGACCGGGTAATGGGTGGATCACTACCCGACCGGCTTCGACATCCAGACTCATCACCACATCTTCAATCGCGGGAATCAAAATTTCACCCCGTGAGCCGTGGACCACAAACACATCGTTCGCTCCCGGCGCGGTGAACACATCGACAATGTCGCCGAGTGCATCCCCCTCGTCGGTTTCCACATGCATGCCGATGAGTTCGAAATGGTAATATTCGTCTTCCTCTAGAGGAACGGCATCTTCTAGTGTAATTTCTACCAAGGCTCCGCGCAGAGCATCAGCCTCGTCTCGTGTCGTACACTCCTTGAAAGTCAACAGCATTGCGCCCTGGTGAAAACGCACCCCGGTGAGAGTGAAAGGCCGGTGCGCCTTGCCCACATATAACGTGCGCAAATGCTGGGCAAACACGGTTTGCAAGCGATCCGGGTAATCAGTGAGGATTTCAGCGCGGAGTTCTCCGCGCACGCCATGGGGGCGCACGATGCGCCCAATGGCTAAATAACGAGGCTCAGGTTGCTTCTCAAGCATCCCTGAGCCCCTTGACTTTCCGAAATACAGCCGTCGTAACGGCTGCGGTCCCGACGGTCATAGCTATACGATCTCCAGCGTGACCTTCTTACCCATCTTCGCGCCAAGAACACGTGAGAGCGAGCGCATAGCATTGATGGTCCGCCCTTCACGGCCGATCATTCTCCCCATATCCTCTGGAGATACCCGCAGCTCCAGCATAATGGAGGTTTCACCCTCAATCTCTGAAAGATTCACCGCATCTGGCACATCTGCCAGAGCTTTCGTTATGTACTCGACCAAGTCTTTGACTGCAGACATCGTTACGCCTCCTTGAGTTTGTGAAAGCCATTGCGCCATATTGACGCGGTTAGTTACAAGGACCTAGCAACCGAGGCGAAATCCCGCAGAGCGCGGCAATCTGCCGCGGCAATTAAATTAATTGCCGCAATTACTCGCTGTCGTCGCCCTCAGTCACAGGTTCTACGTCTTGAGTAGGTTCTACGTCTGGAGTGGGTTCTACGTCTGGAGTAGGTTCTACGTCTTCAGTAGATTCTACGTCTTCAGTAGTGGGAGGCTCCCCCTGGCTATCATCCGTTTCTGGGCTTGCCGTCTGCTCCACCGTCTGCTCCACTGCCGTGGCCTCTTCCACCAACGCTTCCAGGGATTCACCGGCCTTCAAGCGCTCAAATCGCGCTAGCGTCCCTGTCTTCTTCAACAGGCGCGCTACCGCATCGCTCGGCTGTGCTCCCACAGAAAGCCAATACAACACCCGCTCTTCTTTGATCTTGACGGTCTCAGGTTCCGTACGCGGGTTGTGAAACCCAACCAACTCTACAAACTTCCCGTCACGCGGGGCTGTAGATTCTGCTATAACGATGCGGTAACTGGGCTGTTTCTTACCGCCAACACGACGCAATCTAATCCTTAGCATAAGCCTCCTGTCCTCTTACAAAGGTGATCATAGTATAAAAATTCGTTTAATGCGCGTAACTATCGTCACGTCTTAGCTCTAGAAAAGATTTGGCAATCCACGCATCTTCCCCTGGCCCAGGCGTTTCATCATATTCTGCATCTGACGATGCTGGCGAAGCAACTGATTGATCTGCTGAACGTCCGTGCCGCTGCCCGCAGCAATGCGGCGCTTGCGACTGGCGTTGAGGATACGCGGATTGCGACGTTCCTCAGGCGTCATCGAAAGGATGATCGCCTCCACATACCTGATGCTTTTCTCGGCCTCAAGTTTTTCAAGATCGACGCCCTTGAGTGCTTTGCCTAATCCGGGAATCATACCCAACAGCTCATTCAACGGCCCCATCTTGCGAACCTGGCGCAACTGATCCAGAAAATCTTCCAGGTCGAAGTCACCCTTACGGAGTTTCTTCTCCATTTCAGCGGCCTGGGCCTCATCGAAAGCCGTTTCCGCGCGCTCGATCAGGGAGAGCATATCCCCCATGCCCAAGATGCGACTGGCAAGTCGTTCTGGGTGAAAAGCCTCCAACGCGTTGGTCTTCTCGCCGGTACCCAGGAACTTGATGGGCACACCGGTCACCTCGCGCATGCTGATGGCTGCACCGCCGCGTGCGTCACCGTCCACTTTGGTGAGGATCAGCCCCGTCAGCCCTACGCGCTCGTGGAAACCTTGCGCAATATTGACGGCCTCTTGCCCGGTCATCGCATCGGCGACAAGAAGAATCTCCACCGGATGCACACGCTCACGGATGGCGGTCAACTCTGTCATCATCACGTCGTCGATTTGCAAGCGCCCGGCAGTATCCAACAACACGATATCGGAGCCGCGCGCGCGGGCATCTTCCAGGCTGCGCGCGCAAATCTCCGGCGGTTTGGCCATGCTGTCGCTGTAGACCGGGATGTTGATCTGCCGTCCAAGCACTTCCAATTGGGTGATCGCTGCGGGACGGTATGTATCAGCAGCCACCATCAACGGGAAATGGCCTTGCGAGCGTAGATGCAACGCCAGCTTGGCGATCATCGTCGTCTTGCCGGACCCTTGCAACCCCACCAACATGATGACGTAAGGTGCGCGGCCCTTCAACTCCAGGCGCCCGGGTTCGCCGAGCGTCGTTACCAATTCCTGGTGGACAATCTTGATCACTTGCTGCGCGGGATTGAGGGCGCGGGAAAGTTCCTCGCCCACCGCTTCCTCACGCACGCGTCCGATGAAATCCTTGACGACCTTATAGTTGACGTCCGCTTCTAAAAGTGCCAGCCGGATCTCGCGTAGGACAGCTTTGACGTCTTCCTCGCGCAAAATGCCGCGCTTCCCCAGACGATCAAAAATGCCTTGTAGCTTCTCACGTAAAGATTCAAACATCGCTATCCAGCCTCATAATCACGTACATTCTAACGGATATTGTGAATTCGTCAAGCATCTTAGCGTGGCACAACTCCGGGAAGCTATGAAAAAGTGACAAAAACGGGGCGGCTGCGATGTAGCCGCCCCGTCATAGAGCAGAGAAAGGTTAGTTGTTGCGAAGAACGAGAGGGAGGAAAACAAAAAAGTGATCTTCGCCGTGGATTGTGATCACATTCTGCGCAGTAGCGAAAGCGGCGCTATCCAACCACGAGGTTGCGGTAATGATGGTGGTGTTGACCGTGCCGCCGGTCGCGTCCCCCGGGACGGCGATTTCCACTTGCACGGTAGCCGTCGCACTCTGCGTCAGTGTGAGTGGTGTGGATGTGAGCAGGACACCCCAACCGGCGATGGTCAGATCAAAGGTATCGATGATGTTGCCGGTGTTGGTGAGCACGTGCGTGAACGCGAGCACCTCGCCAGGCTGCGCCTGCACGGTGTGATCCGGTGTGAGAACAACGCCTGCTTGCGACAATTCATAGACCGTCAGCGTGAACGCCTGGCTTGCATCCGGCGCCACGCCATTGCTCGCCGTGAAGGTCAAAGCATATACGCCGCCCGTGCCCGTCGCCGGGGTGCCGGAAAGCGTGGCGGTGCCGTCGCCGTGG
>JBNGDO010000033.1:0-38384 GCA_049975385.1 Anaerolineae bacterium
TTTGCAGGGGCATTATACACGAAAGTGCGAAGTTATTAATGGACGACCCCTAAGCAGGCCGTTCACGGCTTGCGATACGAACCCTAAAGTACCAGGCGACACTCAAGCGTCCCTACAGGACGCGGATGTCTTCGCCGCGTAGCGGCGTTTGAACCTAAGCAGGCCGTTCACGGCTTGCGATACGAACCCTAAAGTACCGGGCGACTTTCAAGCGTCCCTACGGGACGCGGATGTCTTCGCCGCGTAGCGGCGTTTGAACCTAAGCAGGCCGTTCACGGTCTGCCCCTGCGCAGCCCCTCTCTCCCGTCCCGTAGGGACGGCTGAACTTCGGCGGGCTTCAGCGCCTGCCGGATGGCCTCACCCCCACACATACTGCTCATCATACTCAACGCCGTGCTTTTGCAAGAAGTCGCGATACTCTTCCTGAAAATGCCTTTGCTGGTGATGCTCGCGTTGACCCCGAATATAGCGCGCCACCGCATCCAGCTTCGACTTGCTGACGGTGAAGGCCCCATAGCCTTTTTGCCAGGCGAACGCTCGCAACTCCGGGAACGTCTCGTGAATCCATTTGGACGAAGCGCCTTTGAGATGTTGGGCGATCTGGCTGGGGGACAGCGTCGGCGGGGCCGATACCAGCGCGTGGATGTGGTCATCGAACCCGCCGATTTGCAGCGCCACCATGCCGTGCTTCCGCGCCACGCCGCCGATGTAGGTCCATACGCGCGCTTCGATATCTTGTGTCAGGTAGGGGAAACGATTTTTGGTGCTGTAGACCAAATGGTAGTGCAGCGCGGTGTAGGTATTGGCCATTGGTGTCTCCTATCTGGCAGGCCATAAATGACCTGCCAATCTTCATCCGTCCCTACGGGACGGGACGGGAATACATTTGGATGACTATCGGCAAGCCATCAATGGCCTGCCTACTCCTCAAGCGCCGCTACGCGGCGGGGTCCCACGTCCCATCGGGACGTTTGAACGTCGCCTGGTGCTTCAGCGCCAGGCCTGAATGCTCGCCCGGCAAGCCATCAATGGCCTGCCTACTCCTCAAACGCCGCTACGCGGCGGGGGTCCCGCGTCCCATCGGGACGTTTGAACGTCGCCTGGTGCTTCAGCGCCAGGCCTGAATGCTCGCCCGGCAAGCCATCAATGGCCTGCCTACTCCTCAAACGCCGCTACGCGGCGGGGGCGCTAATGCCGGCGGCGGCGCTTTTTGCGCCGTTTTTTGGAACCGGGATGCCGGCTGCTACCACTTCTGCCGCGCGCTGCGTGGGGCGCCCCGACGTTGCTGAATTCGACGAGCGGCACGGGATTGCCGGGCGCACCGATGGGCAGATGGTGCTTTTCAGGTGGAACTGCATTCAAGTCGACGATCCCTACGACGGCATATTGGTCCCCGATGTCCCAATCGCGCAGGCCAAACGCCAAAGGTTCGGCAACTTCTTGGGTATTGAGGAGCAGCGCGGGACATTGGGTGCAGAACCAGCCTTTATCGCTGCCGGTCATAAAGGAATCGGCCAGTTTATCGCCGTGTCGTGTCAGCACCATATACGTGGCGTTGTGCTGCTTAAGCGGCGCGCCGCACTTTGGACATGGGCCCGGATCGCCCTCACCCTGCCAGGGGATAAGCTCGCGTGGAACGGAAAAATCAATGGTCATACGTGTCCTCCTTAGGGAACCAGGTATCGTGAAGGGCCAGGCCTCATTCGAGGCCGCCAATCGCCAGCTCCGCCACATCCACCTCGCCGGAGATGAGGCGCGGTAGCAGCAGGTCGCGGGTGCGGCGGAGAACTTCGTTTCTCTCAGTCAGGTTATGTGCTTGATCGAAGATGGGCTTAACAAAATATTCAAACTTCTGCATCATCGCCTCTTCAGGAAGCAAGAAGGGTTGCAGATATGCTTGATTGCGGCTCAATCCAGGCACTGCTGTATCTGTGCTAAGAAAATTCTGTGCCTGAAGATTGTAGAAAACATAACGTAGATTGACGTTAGTTACAACGTAGAAGACAGTATCAATGGGGTAGAATCCTGCATCAGACCAGAAAACACTGCCGACGTTCCCCTTGCGTCCCACAATAATGCCCGGGCCTTCGACAAGGGGCTCATTATGATAATCAATAATGCCACTGGAGCCATAAACAGGATATGCACCTTGAATACGGTCTTTTCTGCGGAGTCCTTTACCGTAGGCTAGTTCAATGACATCGCCTAATTTAACGACTTCCCACCCCTCCGGGATCTCCCCCAACGCCGACGCGACCATCCGCACGGACGCGTGGCCGGGGAAACGGAAGCGGACGAACCACTCGCGGTAGAGGAGCTGCGCCATCCGCTCCAGCAGCGCGATGCGGCGCGTGTTGTTCTCGATCAGGTCGTCGTAGGCGGAGAGGATCGCCGCGATTTTGCGCTGGGTGGGGAGTGAGGGATAAACAACAGGAATATCTTGGAGATCTCGAATTGGGATTTGTGGTTGTGCGGATCCGGAGGCGAAATTGGATACTAACTTCTGGAATATATCGCTGCACAGATAGAAAAATAGGAATTCCTGATCAATCACCTCGCCATCGGCTCGAATTACCAGCATTTGTGCATTGATAAGACCCTGAGTGTATTGAGGATCATTGAACAAGACAACTTTCCCTATACTACCTCTGGTGGTCATTATTATGTCCATGGGTCGAAGCCGCCCCTTCTTAATCTGGGCATACTTTTCAGGCGAAATGAAGTTCAACTGACCGAGGTCGAGACGGCCATTATCAATATTCGTCGAATTGAGGAATGGAATACCTGAATCCTGAAACTCCGAACGTTTAGGATAACGTTTAGAACGATCGCCATCAATTATGTCAATGGGAAGTTCTGCGATTTTTCTAGTAAGCCAAGTTGAGTTCACGGTTCAATTACCAAAGTGTTTAAAATCTCCACCACATTCTCCCCAATCCGCGCCTCCAACTCGTGCGCCTCGGCGTTGAGCACTTCCAATTCCTTGTATAGTTTCATCCGCGTGTCCTCAAAATTTGTCCCTAAAAAACCTTTGCGTCTTGGCGCCTTTGCGTTTCTTTTTTAACGCTAAAACGCAAAGACGCCGGGTCGCAGAGTGATGTCGCTATGCTTCAAGCCTATCTTCCGGCGGCACGAGAGGTTCGAGCAGCGCGCTGAGTTCCACCAAATCGCGTTGCAGGGTTTGCCATACGACGGAGAGGTTCACACGGAAGTATTCGTGCGCCAGGCGGTTGCGCATCCCGATGATTTGCGCCCAGGGGATTTCAGGATGCGCGTCGCGGGTCTCCTGGGAGATGCGCGCAGCCGCTTCGCCGATGATCTCCAATGGGCGCATAACGGCATTTTGATGCAGCTCGCTGCGCGTGAAGTCCTCCCAGGTCATCCCTTCCACAAACGCCCGCGCTTTCTGCGCGGCGATCAGCATGTCCAGCAAATAAGCGTCATCGCGCCGCATAAATCACCTCCAGATGGCTCAAGATGCTCTTGCGGCGGATGTAATTCTCGCTTTGCTCGATGGCGGTGCGCTCCACCAAATCCACCGCGCGCCCGAATAGGGTTTGCAACTGTAACTGCATCCTGACGATATCGAAGAGACTCCACTGCGCTTCTGGGAGAAAGGAGACCAGCACATCCACGTCGCTATCAGGGCGAAAATCCTCGCGTAGCGCCGAACCGAACAGCGCCAATTCCTGAACTTTCCATTGGCGACAAAACGTGGCAATGGCATTTTGAGGTATCGTCACGGCTGGAACTGTCATCGCCATTCAGCCCGCGCCTGTTGTTGATAAACCATTCCGTCAATCGGCCAATCCAGTGTGTTACTGTACTTCATAGGGTCCATTTGTTTGGCAGCCAACGCGGGCGCATCCTGCAACAGAATCACGATGCGGGCGCGCTTCCCGTAGATGCGGTGATATCGGCGCGGCAATTGCATTGTGCCATCTTTACTGATAGCCGTTTCCAATTCAATAGCTTCCATGTTCTGTACCTCCTTCTTGTCTTCACTATACCGTAACTTTTACACCTTGCATAGTATCTGAGTCACATTTTCCCCAATCCGCGCCTCTAGCTCGTGCGCCTCAACGTTCAAAACCTCCAATTCCTCGTTGAGTTCGGTCAGCGCTGCCTCGAAGTCGAAGTCGGGGTCTTCCTCGCGCTCCGGCACGCCCACGTAGCGGCCCGGGTTCAGGCTCCAGCCCTGCGCCTCGATCTCGTCCAGCGTGGCTACCTTGCACAGGCCGGGCACGTCCTGGTACACGCCCTCCGGGAAATGTTCCGCCATCAAGTCCGCGCTGCCCCGGCCGGTCTCCGGTGCCTCGCCCCGGTACAGCCGCGCGATGTTCGCCAGGAACTCGATCTGCGCGGGCGTGAACTCGCGGTGCGCCCGGTCCACTTGTGTGTAAATCCGCCGGGCGTCGATAAAGAGAACGGTGTTTGCCCTCACCCCACCAACCGTCTGCGGTTGGCTCCCTCTCCCAGAGGGCGAGGGGGCCGTCTTGCCCTTGTCGAGGAACCACAGCGTGCACGGCAGCGTCACGGTGTAGAAGAAGTTGGAGCCGACCGCCACCATCACATCCACGTGGCACGTTTGGATCAGCTTCTTGCGCAGTTCCAGCTCCGAGCCGCGCGCGTCGCTGGCGGAGTTCGCCATCACGAAGCCCGCCCGGCCCGTGGCGTTCAGCGCGCTGTAGAACAACTGAATCCACAGGTAGTTGGCGTTGTCCACGCTGGGCATTCCCAGGGGATAGCGGGCGGTGTCGTTCTTGAGGCGTTCTTTGTCCACGCGGTTGACGTTGAAGGGGGGATTCGCCATCACGAAGTCCATTTGCCCGGTACAGTGGATGAGGTCTTCGTAGTAGCTGTTGGCCTGGCGGATGTCGCCTTCCAGCCCGTGGACGGCGAGGTTCATCTTGCACAGGCGCACCGTATCGGCCACGCGCTCCTGCCCGTACACGCTCACGCTGCCGGTCTGTCCCTGGTGACGGCGCACGAAACGCGCGCTCTGCACGAACATGCCGCCGGAGCCGCACGCCAGGTCGCCAACGCGCCCGTTGAACGGTTCGATGATCTCGACGATCAGGCGCACGAGGGCGGTCGGCGTGAAGAACTCGCCGCCCCGCTGGCCCTCCGCCATCGCGAAGTTGCCGAGGAAGTACTCGTAAATCTTGCCGAAGACGTCGCCCTCGATGTCCATTGGGATGCCGTTGAAGATGCGCAGGAGCGCGCGCAGGATGCGGTTCTCGAAGCGGATGTAGGTCTTGGGCAGCACGTCGGTGAGCGCCTCGTTGTGGGCCTCGATGGCCTTCATCGCGTCGTTGATGGCGCGCCCGGCGTTTTCGCCTTCCGGCAGCGCGACCAACGTCGCGTAGCGCGCCTCGTCGGGCAGGTAGAGCAACCCGGCGGCCTTGTAGCGGTCGGGGGAGAGTGGATCGCGGCGGCGCCGGCCTTGCGGCCGCTGCTTCGCTTCCGCCTCGAATTGCTCCGTCGCGTGGGTGAATTTGTGATCGGCGTACTTGAGGAAGATCAGCCCCAGAACGGGCAGGGAGTAGTCCGACGCGCGCAGTTTGGAGTTGGCGCGCAATTCGTCGGCGGCGGCCCAGAGGTCGTTTTCCAGGTGGGTGTGGTTGCTGACTGGCATGTAAGCTCCTAACCCGGATAAACCGGAACTAAAAAGGGCCTGCGACGCCCGTTTCTTGCTCGTTGGGCAAGAATTTGCGTGGTTAGGCTCTATAGAGAAATCGAGTATATAAAACGCCCCCGGCGGCGGCGACGGCTTCTGAGCACGGCTTCTGAGCCGCATTGACGCGCGGGGGCGGGTGTGGTATTCTGTGCCCACTCCGGCGGTCAAGTCGCCGAGAGTGCCGCCTTTGGGCTGTGGCCCAAAGGTTAGGCTAAGGCCCAAAGGGTGCCCCAAGGTGTTCGCGCACTGCGGGGCGTTTCTTTGTTCCAGGGGTAAGTATAGGGCGGGATGGGAAAGGGTCAAGCGAAACCACGGATGGGAGAAATGGACGATGGTGGGCGAGCAAGGTGCAGGGTGCGGCGTGGGCGCGACTCAAGTGCAGGGGGACGGCCCGGCGGGCTTATCATCAGAGGGATGGCAGGCGCGGAGGCGAGGGGGTGTGGGGCTGGTAAAGGGAAGCCCCCCGGTCCACGAGGGAGCGGGGAGGGCGGCGCCGATTTTGCACAAATAGGCTTCTCAATATCAGAATTTTGGATCACCAATGGCTAAGGGCTGTCCATCGTTATATCTGCGCTGGTATCTAAAAGATACCAGATCTGATCATCTCCTATCTAAACTCGTTTCAACACCCATCAAGCTCCGCCAAAGTTGCGAGCCAATTGGCGTGCTGCTCGCCGATGGTATCCGTGGTCGTTCGGTCGAAGATGAACTGATAGTCATCCAGCGTGCGTTCGTGCTTTTCCGGGCGGTCGGCACAGCAGTCCTCCACCACGGCTGCGAGGAAACCAAGTTGGGCAGCCGATACTGCTGTGAACAAGACGCAGACCGACGTCAGCAGCCCTGCCACCAGGATGAACCGCTTGTCGTTCTCGCGCAGATAGGGAAGCAGATTCGGCGTGTGAAATGCATTGAATGTCTGCTTGAAGATCACCAGCTCCCCAGGTTCCTCGACGGCAAAGGCCACGGGCTCTTCTCCCTCCTGCCCGGCTACGCATGGGTGATGGCTGACGGGAACGCGCAGGCGGTACATAGGCATCCAATCGGACTTGTCCGGCTTGAATCTTGAATGCACGTGGACCACTTCCAGCCCTTCGCTGCGGCACAGCGCCAACAGGCGCGCTACGTTCGCGGGGAAGTCGGGGAAGCCCGGCTTGCCACCCGCCGGCCAGAAGCTCCGCTGAACATCGACGAGAAGAAGAGCAAAGTGTGACCAGTCACGCTGTTCACGTTCTACCATATCTGAACCTCCATTTTGGGTTGTTGCCTAATGGACAAGATTCTACCACGCTGTCGGGTATAGGACAAATTATTGGGAGAAAGCACGACTACTGAGACCCCTTCACTACCCGGCCTTTAGGCTGCATTTGTATCTGATCGCCAATCGCTTTTTCATTCTCGGTTTCTCCTACATAAATCGATCAAAGCGCTCCGTAAGATATTGGCCACGAAGATGAAACAGCAGCGTGCCGGAAAGAATTCCCAATGTATTCGCAATGCCATCGATGAGTGACATATCACGACCCGGCACGAAAGACTGTGCCCATTCTAGCGCAGCCCCCAGAGCGATAGCGGAAAGCAGAGCCAAAATCCGGGTAGTTTCCGAGTTGAAAGTCATCAGCGCAAGGATGGCCATCCCCGCGTATGCCAGGAAATGCCCCATCTTGTCAATATTCCAGAGTGAAATCCCTTTACTTGGGAGCAGGGACACGAAGATCACGACAAGCACATAGAGAGCAAGTACCAAAGACATCTTCCCGTCTCGTTTCAAGAGTCCACCTTCCTTAAGGGTTCGTAAAAGTATAAGCTCTCGAGCGAAAACATTGCCCCCTCCCCCTGCGCTCTGCGCAGGTCTGCGCTTCGCGCGGTGGGGGTTTTTTGCGCGTCCAAAAAACACAATTTACCTCTTCCTACGTGGGAAGGGGGGACAAAGGGAGGTGCTAAGCTTCAACCCCCAGGGCTTTGTTGATACTGTTGATAAGTTCCTCAGGGCCGAAGGGTTTGGTGATGTAGTCGTCCACTTTAGCGATGTGGAGACCGAGGAGTTTGTCGATACTCTGGTCTTTGGCGGTGACGACGATGACGGGGATGTGTTGCAGCTCTTCATCGATCTTCATCTGCTGGTAGACGGCCCAACCATCAAGGTCGGGCAGCATCAGGTCGAGCAGGACGAGTTGTGGCTTGAGCCTGCGCACGAGATCCAGGCCTTCACGCCCGCCCTCGGCGGTGACCAGTTCGAAGTTCCGGCGTCCGAGGGTGAGCCGGATGAGGCGGAGCATTTCGGGTTCGTCGTCGATGCAGACGATCGTGGGTTTTTCTTGAACAGATGTTGGCGTAGTTGCGGGCATGGTTCTCCTTTTGTGCCGTTATTTTTTCAAAGCTAGTCTAACAAAGGCGGAAGGGGATGTCAATGGTACGCTGGTCGTAGGCGGCAAAAAATGCCTACTATGCTTCTTGTTGGATGCCACTGGCAGGGTAAAGAAAAACGCGCGCCCTCGCGTGCGCAGGAAGGAGGGCAGTCAAAGTCAAAACTTAATGGAAAAGCTGTCGCTTTCCCTTGCACAAAGCGCAGGGGTAGGATTTCCGGGAGGAAAGTTCGCGCGGGATCTACACAAAAAATGGTGGGCTGCAACGCAGCCCACCAACTCCTAATCTATGGACCTGGAGGGACTCGAACCCTCGACCCCCACAATGCCATTGTGGTGCGCTCCCAGCTGCGCTACAGGCCCAAAAACTTGCTTTAACTTTGTAATTTCTGGCCGTGAACGGCCAACATCAGGCCCCGATAAGACCCCTATGGAGCTGAGGGGACTCGAACCCCTGACCTCTACAGTGCGATTGTAGCGCTCTCCCGACTGAGCTACAGCCCCGCAACAACCGCGCGGCTCCCACGACCTAGGGAGTTTACCACAACTGAAGGGATTGTCAAACTTGCTGCCCTCCATCGCCATCAAGCAGGTCGCGCAAGCCTCGCGTCCACATATCACCAAGCGGGACAAAACGCTTCTCTGTGAAGTCTTCCGACAGGCTCTCGATGTAGTCGCGGATGCGTAGTTCCGGCGTATCCTCTTCCAGCCGGTTAATCTCGACTTCGATGGAGGTAATGAGCCGCTCGCTCTCGGATTCCAGTTCCGTCAAATCCAGGGTGAGGTTGAACATGTGATTGGACCGCTTGAGCAAATCGTACCAGGCCTTGAAATCGTTCTCGATGCTGAAGCCGTGCACCGTCTCGGAAATCTGCGAAAAATCATAAGCCGGCACGAAGGCATAGAAGACGACGAACTCAACGCCCCGCCGCTCCGCCTGATCCGCCATAAACGCACCGATCGTCGTACCACCCTCGTAGTCGGAGAAGCGGACGGCGTAACGCGTCAGTTCATCCTGCATTTCCTTGAGGCTGTAGATGCACGAGACTTCCCGGTCCTTGTCGTATGGCACGGCTCCGTACACACCGCCGACAGCCACCACCCGCTTGACGTTCAGGGCCTCTACGACGTCGAAGAACGTGTCGGCATAGCGCTCGGCACGCAGGTGCGGCTCCTCCCCCAGGAAGATGACCAGCCCCTTCTCTTCGTCACCGGAGTAGAAGAACTCGTTGTCGCGCGTGGACATCGCCAGGCGATACCCCTCTTCGAGCTTGATCTGCGGTCGCAAAAAGTGATGCGTGCCGGGGATCTGGAACAGGTAGTAGTCCTCCGAAGCCATCTCACCGACGCGCCGCGCTTCCAACTTTTCGATCAGGTATTGTGGCAACCCCGACGAAATCGAGCCGGCATCGGCCCACTGGTGCCAGCCAGCCAGCATATACATCTCTTTAGCTTTGGGAATTTCGAACAGATCGAATGCATCTTCCATACGCTAACCTCCATATCTGCAAAACACGCGTAGTGACGGCTGTGGTAACGACCGCAGTCGTTTTCGCGCGTTTGAGCGACTGCGATTGAAGTCGCTACTACGAACGATTACGCCACCTCACCGAAGCGGCGACTAAACCTCAAGAAAAACCAATACCCAAAAACCAGGATGATGAACGCCGTCACCGCCGTGCGCGACAAAAAGTCCAACCGCGTGAGCGTGCCGTTATACAGAATGTCCTGGTACGTGTTGATGATCGACGCCATCGGATTGAGCCGGAAAAGCCACACCTGCGGATTGAAGGTGAGGCCCAAAAGCGTGAATTTCTCCGGTAGATCGCGGAAGGTGTACACAATCGGCGTCAAGAAAAACCACGCCTGCATGCCCACGTTCATCATCATATGCGTGTCCCGATAGAAGACCTCCAACGTCGAAAGGAACAGCACGATGCCCAGTGCAAACATCACCTGGATCAGAATGGGGATGGGCAGGAACAGCAACCACCCCGTCAATGGCACGCCCGAAATGACGACCAACAACAGCAGCACCGGCAGCGAGATCAAGAAATTGACCAGATTGGATAGCACCACCGCGATGGGCAACGCCTCCCTGGGGAAGTAAACCTTCTTCACGAGGTGGCTGTTCCCCACGATGCTTGGAATCCCGCCCATCACCGAGCCGGTAAAGAAGTTCCACGGTAGCAGCGCGCTCAAGAAGAGGATGTGTGGATTGTCGATGGCCCGGTTGCGCCACATATAGCCGAACACGAACGTGAAGATCAGCATCATCAGTAGCGGGTTCAGCCACGACCACAAGACGCCGAGCAGTGAGTTTTTGTAACGCACCTTAAGATCGCGCACCACGAGATTGTAGACCAGGTCGCGATACGCCCACAGTTCTTTAAAATGTTGGATCATTGTCCGGCAAGTCCTTGGGTCAGATTAGCAATCCGGATCATTCCGGGCCATGTGAGATTATACCATACCATCAAACTGAGACTACAAAAGTCTCCGCACTACAGTATAATCAGTTTCGATGAAACGTCCCTATGTTTTCGGTATGACACTCGTGCTTCTGGTTGCGGCAGCGCTGCGTCTGGGCGCACTGCCCGATACGCCTGTGGGCCTGCACTACGACGAAGCCGCCAACGTCGTCCTCGCGCGGCAGATCGCCTCTGGCGAGTATCGGCCGGTCTTCATCCGCGCGTACACCGGCAAGGAAGTGCTCTTTTTCTACGCTGGCGCGTTCTGGGTATGGGCGACCGGTGGCGCGCCGTGGGGCCTGCGTCTGGGCGCGGCAATGCTCGGCGTGCTCACCGTCGCGGCGACCTATGCTGCGACCCGCGCGCTGCTCGGCCCGGGGAAACATTCCCGCTCCATTGCTCTGCTGGCGGCAGGATGGGTCGCGGTGGCCTTCCCGCACGTGCTCTTAAGCCGCTACGGCTTCCGCGCCATCTCACAGCCACTGCTTCAGGCCTTGACGGTTGCCACGCTCTGGCGTGGCCTGCGTACCGGCAAACGCCGCTGGCTCGTTGCGGGTGGCGCGTGCCTCGGCTTCACCGGGTATACCTACCTGGCGGCACGCCTTTTTCCACTGCCGTTGACCTTTGCCCTCGGCTGGCTGCTTCTCCGTTCACCACGGGAAGCGTGGCGGCGTCTAGGTCAATTGGGCATCGTGTTGCTCGCAGCGATGATCGTCTTTGCTCCGCTGGGCTTCTACTTTCTGCGCAACCCCGACGCTTTCATCACCCGCATCACCCAGGTCGCCGCTCCAACGTGGCAGGCTGCACTGCGCGGCTTGTGGCGCTGCGTGCGCGCGGTGGTTTGGCCCGGCACCGGCGATCCCTACATCCGCTTCAACGTGCCCGGCAAGCCGGTGCTGGATGCCATCTCGGCCGTGTTGGCTTTGATCGGGCTGGCGCATTTGTGCATTTCCACCCAGGGCGACGCCCTGCACCGCGCCGGACGAATCTTCATTGTCGCGGTGCTGGCGACGATGCTGCTCCCCAGCGCGCTGGCGACTTCGGAGATCACGCCGAGCAACCTGCGCCTGGTCGGGCTATTCCCCTTCATTGCCGTTCTCCCGGCCTATGCCGTTGTCGTGATTGTCAATACGCTTACAGGCTATCTACGAGCCAAAGGCACACATGCAAAAAGCCGTCTTCTGCCTCCTGCCTCTTGCTTCTTGCCCCTTGCTTCCTGCCTCTTGCTTCTTCTTGTACTCGGCGGGGCAGCCACCGCTCACGCGTATCGCCAATGGGCCACGTCCAGTGCGCTGTTTTACGCCGCCGACGGCGAGATGACGCTGGCTGCGGAGGCGCTAGACACGACAGACCTGTCACAGACCACGGTCTACATCGCCAGCGAACACTATCGCCATCCCACGGTAGCGGCCCTGGCACGACACTATGCCCAGGCCAAATGGCTCACTGGTGGCGCAACGCTCGTGCTCCCACCGACCGGAGGCGCTCTCTATCTGTGGCCGCGCTCGCTCACGCCGCCGGTCTCCTGGCCGGAGACAATCACCGAGAAATGGCGCATCACCGCCCTCGGCGATCCTACCGGCGAACCGGCCTTGTGGGTTCGCCGCCTTAGCGAGAGCGACATCGCGGCGCTGCGCGCAGAAACATCTGCTACGGAATCCTCCGCCAGTTCCGTCGTCGACTTTGCACACGTGATCTTTCTACACGACGCGCGGCCAGAAGGCGCGTGTCGCGTTGCGGAACCGTGTCCGATCCTCATCACATGGGAGGTCAACGCGCCGTATACCACACTCCAGCCGGTGGTGCGTCTGTTGCACCCGGAGACTGACGAGTGGGCGCGCGTAACGGCCTTCCACTATCCGCCGGAGCAGTGGGCCGTGGGCGATGTCGCTTTCGACCAGTTCGCGCTTACCCCGCCGGTAGGTATCCCGCCTGTGGACGGCTACGAGATCGGTGTGAGCTTCTTCAATCCCGACGCCGGCGAGGTGCTGCCCCAACTGGACGCGGAACGTTTCGCGGGGCTGGAAGCGCGCTTCCCACTGACGGGGACGCTGCTGTCAATGGTGTCTGCGCCTGACGCATCACAGTCCGGTGAGGCCTGCCCCGGAATTCCACGCGACATCGATGCTATGCTCGGCGACCTGCGGCTGGCTGGCGTCACATCGCTGCCCGAGAGCCTGCGTCCCGGCGAATCGCTGAACCTCCGGTTGTGCTGGCAAGCGACAGGCGATGCGCTGCCGGAAGGCAACGTCATCCTGACGCTGACCGGCCCGGAGACGCACGCGTCAAAGACGCACGTACTCTATAGGGGCGCACCTGCCAGCGGCTATGCCTTTGCGCAGTGGCGGCCTGGTGACATCATTGAGGACCGTTACTCGTTGCGCCTGCCACGGGAGACCGCGGCCGGGCAGTACGCGCTGGCATTATCCGTGGGGGATACACCTGTGGCGACGTTAGGGAGCGTGGAGGTGCAGAGCGTGACGCGTATCTTTGCGCCGCCGGAGATAGCGCACCCCTTCGAGGTAGACTTTGGCGCGCGCATCCGCCTGCTCGGTTACGACGTGGGGACGCTCCAGGCGGGGCAGCCTATGACGGTGACGCTTTACTGGCAATCTCTGGCTGAGCTAGATGAAGATTATCTCGTCTTCGTGCACGTGCTGGATGAAGGCGGCGCCATCGTCACGCAAGTGGATGAAGGGCCGCAGCAGGGAAGCTACCCCACATCATTGTGGATGGCAGGAGAAGTCGTGGCCGACCGCCACACACTGGCTGTGCCGGACGAGATCCCGGCGGGCGATTACCGCCTGCGCATAGGCTTCTATCGCCAGGAAAACGGCGACTACCTCGCGGCCAACGGCAATGCAAATTTAGTTTTGCCAATCGTCCCCTGATGTAGCCTGGTTTAAATCCTGGAACTCCCTAAGACTCAGTAGATCACAAATTGTCACCCCGAACGCAGTGAGGGGTCTCGTTCCTGGGGCAACGAGATTCTTCGCTACGCTCAGAATGACAGTTTGAGCAGGCTGTGTATCTTGTGTCAAGCCGTACCTTTACGAAATTTCGATCTACTGAGACTACGATTTTCGCTGAACGACCTCAACCTCTTCGGCGGAGAAGCGGAAGCGTTCCCGTTCGATCCGGGGACCATGGGGAGGTATTTCTACGACGACCTCGCCCTTGAGAATATCCAGATCGATGACGCGCCCCAGGCCCTTTTCCGTCTGCACGCGAGCCTTGATCTTTGGTAAATTCTTGGCTTCCTCTTTGTAGACCGCGTGCTCGTAGGCCAGGCAGCAGCGCAACCGACCGCACATGCCGGTGATGTCACTGGGGGCCATAGAGATGGCCTGATCCTTCGCCATTCTGATGGATACCGGCTTGAAATCAGTGAGGAAGCGACAGCAACAGCGTAGTTCTCCACAAACACCGTAACCGCCCAGCGCCTTGGCGTGATCGCGCGGCCCGACGGTGCGAACCTCAACGCGGCATTTCATCCGACTTGCAATTCGCCGCCGGAAGTTATTCAAGTCCCGCTTGTTGAAATTGCCCGTACAGAGCACAATAGCGCTGTTGCCATCTAGCGCGAATTCCGCCGAGAAAACCTTCATATCCAGTTTGTGAGCCTCGATCTCTTCCCCGGCGACCTCAACCATACGCTCGGCGCGTTCACACATGAGCTGAAAGCGCGCCATATCCAGGCCGCTGGCCCGCCGCAAGACCGGCTTGAGCCGCTTGGGCGAAACGCCGTCAGGGAGTTTGGCGTCCGTCTCGCTGACCTGACCGGCCTGTTCACCGTAGACCGTCTCTACCACGACCCAATCTTCTCGCTCCAGCTCCATTTCTGCTGGAGCGGCGAAATGGTATACCTTGCCCGCCGGCTGAAAGCGAATGCCGATGGGGTTCTTCAGCCCGGTGTTTTCTTGTTTTTTCGCAGCTTCGGATTCCGCGTTCATGTAAAGTTCGCCCTGTGCGTCATCAAGTGCTTCCTGGTGTTCATCCAGCCACGTCTCCATTTCATCAGACCACGCCTGGCTTTCGTCCGGCGCAGTATCGTTAACTTCGTTCATACATGTTTCCTGCCTTCACGACATTTGCCTGTAACTATACCTTACAAGAGCATTTTGGCAACCGATCATTTTGACAGCACATCCAATGTGGTACAATGGGATTTATGCGACACGTCTACTGGATCATCGAGAAAATTCTGGGCGGACGCCCCGGGCCGGTCCGCAAGCCATGGGATCCGCAAGCTCTCTATGCTGGCGGGATTCGCACGGTTGTCTCCCTGGCGGCGGAAGAGCCAGTGGAAGATCTAAGCCAGTACGGCCTGGAGCACTACCGGGCCGCGTTTCCCCCGGTGTATCTCTATTCGGTGGGAATGCGCAAGGCATTCATCCACGAAGCCTTGCCGGTGTGGGACTTCATCCATAAGCGGGTCGAGGCCGGGACACCAGTGTTGGTCCACTGCCATGCCGGAGCCGATCGCACCGGGTTGATCCTATCCGGTTATCTCGTCCTCTACCACTCGGTGGCGCCGGATGAGGCCATCGCCCGGGTACGGGCCGCGAATTTCTTTGCGATGGCGGCCCCAGGCTACGCCGAAGCCGTTGCTCTTCTCCAGCCCGGACAGTTACCCGATCCCAAAACGCTGTTGTAGTTACATTCCGGTTGTTGAACGGGATTTACCCGATAAACAAGATGGAAAGATTTTTCTATCCTTACAGCTCTGTTAATGCGCGACAGAGTCGCGTTCGGGTTAATTCTCCTCGCGGCTTGCCGCGATAACGGGCCCAGGGCTTGCCTTGAGGTTAATACCTATGATTCCTGTCGAGTAGGAGAAGACCGCAGAATTGCCGGCAGAACTTTGCTTTGCAGGACGCGTTCCAGCGTTTCCACACCTTCTTGAATCGTAGTCCCCAAAAAGAGCCCCTGGACTTTGGTCCGTATCTCAGGCTGTTCGTTGAATATCAATCCGCCATAGCTAACGACCGGATCGCCCGTTTTGGCAGCTTCAGGCAGCCATGTGGGCCATTCCGCCAGCGCCAGAGCTGGCTCTTTGGTCACTGCGGTCAGCACCACGGCCGGGGGCTTTGCTTTCTGGACGAACTTGGCCACCTCTGGCAAAGGGATGGATTGACCGAGGTAGGCAATCGGCCAACGGCGGCGACGTAACAGCGCGCCAAACATAAGCAAGCCGCCCTCATGCCATTCGCCTGGAGCGCAGGCCAACACGACGGGCGCTACGGCGTAGGGCGGTGGTCCAGTGCGCATCCACGCAAGCAGATGCTGGCGCAAGTAGTTGGTCGCCAAATGCTCCGTTGCAACATCGATCTCACCCTGCTCCCATCCTGTTCCAATGTCGCGCAGCGAAGGGGCGATCAAATTTACAATCAGATTCTCCGGTGTGTAAAGGGCAAATGCGTCGTTGAAAATCTGATCCGCTTGGCCGGTATCGTGGGCAAGCAGGGCAGAGAAAAGCTTTGTCTGCAGGGCGCTGATGTGAACGTTGCCGGCGTCGCCAGATTCCGCGTCGGGGGCGGCCATCGTGATCACACCCGACAGTTGCGTCTCCATCTGTGTACCGCCTTCTGCTTCCATCAAGCGCAATGCTTTGACCGCCTGCCGGGTATGCATCCCCGCATCAATTTGGGCCTTGACCCAGCGTAAGCGTTGGACTTCTTTTTCCGAATAGAGACGATGCCCGCCTTCAGTACGGTCGGAATCCGGGAAATCGTAGCGGCGTTCCCAGACGCGCAAAGTGGCTGCTGGTATGTCGGTCATACGTTCTACGACCCCAATGGTATAAATTTTCTCATCGTAGCTCATCGTTATTTCCTTAAAATTCAACGACTGATTTTAATCGTATCCTATCATAAAAACGCCTTTTTGTCAACTATATGTACACAAAACAATGTCAAAATATTGACAAAACCACCTTTTGTGTTATCATTTTTTTAGGAAGTAACGACAAGCAGAGAGGACAATAAACATGCGTGTGCTTGTAGCTGGAGGAACCGGATTGATTGGCCGGGCGCTGGTGGCCGATTTGGCCCGTGAGGGCCACGAGGTCGTCGTACTCAGCCGCCATCCCACACGTGCGCCCGCATTCTCACCTACCGTTGCGGTGCAGCCGTGGGACGCGCGCAGTGTCGCCGGATGGGGGCCGCTGGTCAACAGCATCGACGTCATCGTCAACCTGGCAGGGGAGAATATCTCAGCCGGGCGATGGACGGCAGAACGCAAGGCGCGCATTGTGCAAAGCCGGATGGAAACCGGGCAAGCCCTGGTGGATGCGGTCAACGCTGCAAAAAATCAACCGCGCGCATTTCTCCAGGCTTCGGCGGTGGGCTACTACGGGCCGCGCGGTGAAGAGGCACTCGGTGAGGCATCTCCGCCCGGAACAGATTGGCTCTCGCGGGTTGCCGTGGATTGGGAAGCCGCCACACGCCCGGTCGCGGAGGCCGGCGTGCGTCACGTCCTCCTGCGCACCGGCATCGTATTGACATTGGACGGTGGCGCGCTACCCAAAATGGCACTGCCATTTCGTTTTTTCGTTGGTGGACCGGTGGGGCGCGGACAACAAGGTTTGCCGTGGATTCATTTAGCCGATGAAGTTGCGGCAATTCGCTTTCTGATCGACCGTGAAGACGCGCACGGTCCGTTCAACCTCACCGCGCCGCAGATGCAGACCAATGCCGAATTCAGCCGTGCCTTGGGGCGCGCTATGCACCGCCCTGCGTGGCTGCCGGTGCCGGGATTCGCGCTGCGATTGCTTTTCGGAGAGATGGCGACTATACTCCTCAACGGGCAACACGCCCTCCCGATCAAATTGCAGCAGATGGGATTTGCATTCCGCTTTCCCACACTCGATGCCGCTCTATACGATCTCTTCAGACATAATGTGTAAATGTTCCAATCATTGATTCCAACCGGAGGTGCTTATGAACTGGATCAAAGTTTTACCCGAAACAGAACTACCTGAGGGGACACGCCAGGTGGTGAACGTACAGGATCATTCGATCCTGCTCATCCACGAAAATGGCAAAGTCTACGCGATGCTCAGCGCGTGCCCGCACATGCGACTGCCACTCAAAGGCGGTGAAATTACCGAGGACGAAATTGGAAGCAGTGCAGCCATCGTCTGTCCGTTCCATCACAGTGCTTTTGATCTCCAAACCGGCGATGTGAAAGCGTGGTCGACCTGGCCTCCCGTCGTTGGGAAAATGTTGGGATCGATCTCCCGCGAGAAGGCCCTGCGGGTTTTCCCAACCCGCATCGCCGAAGGCAGCATCTGGATCGATCTGGACTGACAGCTATCCGACAATCTGACGAACGACGATAAGACTATTCTCGGAGGACAAATGACACAACAAACCGTGGAACGGGTGAAATTGGGCAATACCGACATCGACATTTCCCCGATGGGCATCGGCACGTGGGCCTGGGGCGATCCGGTGATGTGGGGCTACGGCAAGAGTTACACCGATGCCGATGTTCACGCCGCCTTCGATGCAACGGTGGGGGCAGGCATCAACTTCTTCGACACGGCGGAAGTCTACGGATTGGGGCGTTCGGAGCGTCTGCTCGGCCAATTCGTCCGCGAGGCTGGACAGGCCGTCGTAGTGGCGACCAAGTTCATGCCGTTCCCCTTTTGGTTGACGAAAAACGCGCTCCGCCGGGCACTGCGTCACAGTCTCAGGCGTCTGGGGATGGCGCGTGTGGATCTCTACCAGATGCACTTCCCTCTTCCGCCAGTACCGATTGAGAGGTGGATGGAAGCGATGGTCGAGGCCGTTGAGGCAGGATCGGTACGCGCCGTTGGCGTCTCTAACTACGATATGAAGCAGATGGGTCGTGCACACAATGTCCTGGCAAAACACGGCATCCCCCTGGCCTCCAACCAAGTCTTCTACAGCCTGCTCCACCGCGATCCAGAGTTTAACGGCGTGGCTCAGCTTTGCAAAGACCTCAATGTCACAGTGATCGCCTACAGTCCGCTAGAGAAGGGCATCCTCACCGGCAAATACACACCCGACAATCCACCAACCGGCCCACGCAGGCGTATTTACAACCGCGAGTATCTTCACAAAGTACAGCCGCTGATCGAGATGTTGCGCAATTTCGGCGAGGCGCACGATGGCAAAAGCCCCGCCCAGGTGGCCCTCAACTGGACGATCTGCAAAGGCGCAGTCCCGATCCCCGGAGCGAAGAACACCCGCCAGGTGCTCTCGAATGCAGGCGCGCTCGGCTGGCGACTCACGGATGACGAAGTCGCCGCGCTGGACGAATTGAGCCTGGCAGTCAACTAATAACGGTGTAGTGATGACTTCCGTTGTTTTTATGTGCGGTAGCGAATAAAGTCGCCACTAACCAGTTATATACCGATGCATACAGCAATTTGGTGGATACGGCGCGACCTGCGCTTGAGCGATAACCAGGCCCTGCACGCAGCTCTGACGCAGAGTCGCTATGTGCTCCCCGTGTTCGTGCTCGATCCGGCGTTATGGCATTCGAACTACGCCGGCGACAAACGACGTGCGTTCTTACTCGGCGGATTGTGCGCGCTGGCTGCTGACCTGCACGAGCGCGGCAGCCGTCTGATCGTGCGCCACGGCCACCCGGAAGACCAACTAGCACGCCTGCGCGCTGAAACCGGGGCCGAGACTGTTTTTGCGGAAGCAGACGTCTCCCCGTATGCTCGTCGCCGCGATGCACGGGTAGCAGCAAAACTGCCACTGCACCTCGCTGGCGGATTGACCATCCACCCGCCGGAAGCCGTGCGCAAGCGCGATGGCGGCGTCTACACCGTGTACACGCCCTACAGCCGGGCGTGGCGTGCCTTGTCGCTGCCGGATGCGCGGGAACTCATTCCCGCGCCGGAGACCATGCCCACTCTGCCGGACATCCGCAGCGCTACACTGCCCGATGCGCCGGGTTTGCCGGAAAGCGTCCCCTTTCTGCCCGGAGAAGCAGAGGCACAGCGCCGCTTGCGGGACTTTGTGGCGGATGGGATCGCCAGTTACGCTACGAGGCGCGATTTGATGGCGCAGGCAGGAACGTCGGGGCTTTCGCCTTATCTGCGCTTTGGGATGCTTTCGGCGCGGCAGGCTGTCGGCGCGGCGTTGAAGGCAGGTGACGGCGCGCAATCAGGGGCAGAGGTCTGGCTCGGCGAGTTGATCTGGCGCGAATTCTACATGAGCGTGCTCTATCACTTCCCCAATGTCCGCCGTGAGAGCTTTCGCGAGAATCTACGGAATATTAGATGGGACAACGACACAGACGCCTTTCGCGCCTGGCAAGAAGGCCGCACCGGTTATCCCGTCGTCGATGCGGGGATGCGCCAACTCCTGGCGACCGGCTGGATGCACAACCGCGCGCGGATGATCGTCGCCTCCTTCCTCACCAAGCACCTGCTCATCGACTGGCGCTGGGGCGAGCAGTACTTTGTGCAACACCTCATCGACGGCGATCCAGCGGCGAATAACGGTGGCTGGCAGTGGAGTGCGGGGACCGGCACGGATGCCGCGCCGTATTTCCGCATCTTCAACCCTATATTGCAGGGCGAAAAGCACGATCCCGAGGGAAATTACGTACGGCAATGGGTTTCTGAATTGGCACACGTGCCTCTTGCACACCTACACCATCCCTGGACGATGCCCGATGATGTGCAGCGCGAAACTGGTTGTGTTATCGGTACGGATTACCCTGCACCCATTGTCGAGCATAGCTGGGCGCGTCAACGGGCATTGGCGGTTTACAAAATGGCGCGAGGTTGAGCTTATATCGTGGGAGATGCCAACTATGGATAAAAACGTGAAAAGTTGTCTGGGATTGATCTTTGGTTTCGTCCTGATCGATTTGCTCGGGTGGACGCTTTTGCAGTCAGGCAGATTAGGACTACAATCCAGGTACGTAAGGGCCTAACCACGCACCTCCTTGCACAATGAGCAAAAGACAGGCGGTGCAGACTCTTTCGGTTCTAGTTCGTCCGGAATAGTTGGAGGGGACTATGATTCCGCTAGGTGACAACATACCGTCGAGACGTTTTCCCAAGGTCACGTTTGGGTTGATCGTGGTCAATACGATTATATTTCTGGGTGAGTTTTTGTTCGAGCCTGTGGCCAACGAACTCGTCCAAACTTTCGGCGCTGTCCCTACCCGTATTGTTTCAGACTGGACAAACCCCATAACCCTGGCGACGCTTTTCACGGCGATGTACTTGCATGGCGGCTGGGCACACCTCATCGGCAATATGATCTACCTGTGGATCTTCGGCGACAACGTAGAAGATCGCATGGGACATGGACGGTTCTTCATCTTCTACACGCTGTGTGGGTTGGTCTCTGGGTTGGCGCAAGTGCTGGCCATGCCTACCTCACGCATTCCCGCCATCGGTGCGAGCGGTGCAATTGCCGGTGTGCTGGGCGCGTATCTGCTGCTCTTCCCACGCGCGCGGGTGCGCACGTTGATACCGCTGATCTTCATATATACCACCGTCTATCTGCCAGCAGTGGTCGTGCTTGGTGGCTGGTTCCTGGTGCAGTTCCTCAACGGCATAGCATCGATCAACGTCAATGTGCAAACTGGCGGCGTGGCGTGGTGGGCACACATCGGCGGATTCGTCGTCGGCATGATCCTGATGCCGCTCTTCCGCCAAAAACAGCCTCCTGCGCCACCCACGCACTACTACGATGGCAGCCGCTACTGGCGCGATGATTTCTAGGAATTGAGATGACCATTGCGACAAACCTTGAAAACATCCGTTCCCGTATCGCTGAGGCGGCATTGCGGGTTGGACGGAAACCCTCTGACGTGCGCTTGGTTGCGGTCACCAAAACCTTTCCGGTAGATGCTATCCTTGCCGCGTGGGATAGCGGACAGCGCGATTTTGGCGAAAACCGTCCCGAAGAGGGATCGCAGAAGATCCCCGAAGTTGCGTCACGTCTCTCGCCGGAAGGCGAGAAGCCAATCTGGCATATGATCGGCCATATCCAGCGGCGCAAGGCACAGCTTGTTGTAGAACACTTCGATGCGATCCATTCCATCGATCGATTGGCAGTGGCGAAAAAATTGAGTGCGTTGGCGGTTCAAGCCGGACGCGAGCTTCCTGTGCTGTTGGAGTGCAACGTCTCCGGCGAGGCGAGCAAGTATGGTTATCAGGCCGCCGGCTGGGAGCGTGACACCGCCATCCGCGAGCGTCTGTACGAAGAAATGAGCGCGATCCTGGCACTCCCCGGCCTGCGCCTCGACGGCTTGATGACGATGGCGCCGCTTGTCGACGATGCCGAGGCGGTGCGCCCGGTGTTTGCTTCGCTACGCGCCTTGCGCGACGTATTTCGTGAACGTTTCCCTAGCTTGCCCTTGCCACATCTCTCGATGGGGATGACGGACGACTTCGAGGTCGCTGTCGAGGAAGGCGCAACGCTCGTACGGGTTGGGCGCGCTATTTTTGGCCCATATCGATGATGGCTGATTGGGGAGCTGGCTGCTGATTCGCAGGAGTTTATACTGAGGAGGATGAGATGACATTACCTACAATAGCCGTGATTGGCTCCGGGACGATGGGGGAAGCGTTGATCAAGGGGTTGCTGCGCCAATCGTTGATCGAACCGCAAAATATTATTGGGACCGATCCGTGGCACGAACGGCTGGAGCTACTCGAGGCGCGCTATCAGATCCGCATATCGGCGGACAATGTGCCCGCGACGGAAGCCGCCGACATCGTGTTCCTCTCGATCAAGCCACAGGTGATGAACACGGTGCTCGACGAAATTCGCGGCCACATCAAACCTGAGGCGCTGATTTTCTCCATCGCGGCGGGAGTGCCGGTCAAGTCGATCTGCCAGGGAACGGGCGTGGAGAGCGTGATCCGCGCAATGCCAAACACGCCCGCGCAAATCGGGCAGGGCATCACCGTGTGGACGGCCACCGCCGCCGTGACCGACGAACAACGCCAGCACGCATTGACGATTCTCGGTGCGTTAGGCGATGAGATTTACGTCGATGACGAGCACTATCTCGATATGGCGACGGCGCTCTCCGGCACCGGCCCGGCCTATGTGTACCTCTTTATGGAAGCCCTGGTCGATGCGGGGGTGCATCTGGGATTCTCGCGCCACATCGCCCAGAAGCTCGTTTTCCAGACTGTGGTCGGTGCAGCGAACTTCGCGCAGCAATCGGATATGCATCTGGCAACGCTGCGCAACCAGGTCACGTCGCCGGGTGGCACGACGGCTGAGGCGCTCTACCATCTGGAAAAAGGTGGCTTTCGTACCGTACTCTCACGCGCGATATGGGCCGCTTACGTTCGGTCGGCAGAATTGGGGCGAGATAAAGAGTAATTCGCCGTATAACGCAGAAAAGCAGCGGGGAAAAATCTCCCCGCTGCTTCGATAAAATCACAATAATGGTCGCGCTGAACGTCGAATGTCCAGATGCCCCAAAGGGCCACGCCCTTAATGGCGCGCCATTGGGCACGCCTGCCGGCGCAACTACTCCGCCTGCAAAGCGTTAATCTTGTGCATCAGCCGCGACTTGAGACGCGCAGCTTTTTTGTGATGAATCACGTTTTTCCGGGCTGCTTTATCCAATTGCCTGGCAGCATTGGGCATCAATGTCAGAGCTTGTTCCGCATCACCGGCGGCGATGGCTGTATTTACCATTTGCAGTGCCCCGCGAACTTTCCCTTTGACATAACGATTGCGCAACCACTTGCGATAAGAACTACGAACATGTTTCTTGGCCGATTGGGTATTTGCCACGCTTATTCCTCCAAAACTTCTAGCTAATTCTTAATACGAAGTCAAAGTATACCCTATATTTGCATTTTGTCCAGTTTGGGCGAAAAAAGCCCTCCCCTGATTTTACATCAGGGGAGGGACGTGAGGAAGGCTGCGACTTGGGGCTAGTTGCCACCACCGCCGCCATTGCCGCCACCATTACCGCTACCGCCGCTTCCGCCATTGCCGCCACTATTACCACCGTTGCCGCCATTGTCAGAGCCGCCGTCACTATTACCTCCGCCGTCGCTTCCGCCGTTGTTCGGCTCGCCATTGCCGCCGGCATCGGGATTTCCGCTGTCGCCGTTTCCGCCGTCACCCTGCCGTCCACCCTCGCCGTTCTGGCCTTTATCGCTGGGCTTGTTAGTGTTTTCTCCGCTATGTTGCGCCTTGTTGCCCTTGTCTTGGCCACCACCATTGTCTTGTCCGTTGCCGTTATCCTGGCCGCCGCCGTTATCTTGTCCACCACCGTTATCCTGGCCGCCGCCGTTGTCTTGTCCGTTGCCGTTATCCTGGCCATTACCATTATCGTTGGGATTCGGTCCCGGCTCATTATCGTTACCCGGTGTTTCGTTACCGCCTTCGTGATGCCCAGTGTTGCCAAGTGCCTGTTGGGCCTGTAGCATGGTTCTGAGCATAGTCTGCGTGGGCTCAGGGTGTTCCGCATTCTCGCCCTGGTGCAGACGTGCCATCGTCTGCTCCATCACGCGGACCTGGTTTTGCAGCGTGCCTGAGAAATGCGCACGGAGTTGAAGCTGCTGGGCTTCTCCAAGCCCTTCCATTGTTTGCATGGCCATCCCCACCTGGAGCTGATACCGTGCTGCCAGCGGTTCGGGGACTTCGTCACCACTTTCGATCAGTTGCACAGCCTCGTCAATGCGCTCTTCTGCATACCCCATCGCCAACAGCGCTTTTGCTTCAGAATCTTGTGTCAACGACAGACGTACGTCTTCATATCCCGTCTTCACTGGATAGAGTACTGATCCCGGTAAGCTCT
This sequence comes from Anaerolineae bacterium, assembly GCA_049975385.1. Taxonomy (GTDB): domain Bacteria; phylum Chloroflexota; class Anaerolineae; order B4-G1; family SLSP01; genus DSWT01. Next base: position 24,291 of record JBNGDO010000033.1, read on the forward strand.
CCTGTGACGCGCTGACCGTTCCGGCCGTCGCGCCGAAGATAAGAGCCAAAGCAACTAGGACTTTCACAAATGCCATCATGGGAGCCTCCTTAAGGTTAACTGCGAATAGGTTCTTCCATGATTTACGACGCAAAACCGGTACCGGGGTTACGGCCTGGGGAGCATACTGTCGCGCTTCGTCCAAAAATGCCTGGCGACGCGCTTCCCATGCCCCAGCGTTTGGCGTGGGCACTGGACGCAAGGCATCCATAGCGGCAGCCACCGATGGTGGCAGCGTCTCTTGTGGTGATGTACGTTTAAACTTCATCTTCTCCCTCCAATAGGCGACGCAGGCTATTGAGCGCGCGGTGCTGTAGTGCTTTGACTGCGCCCACCGTACGCTCGACTACGCGTGCGACCTCCTCGTTGCTCATTTCTTCCAGAAACCGCAAGGTAATGACCTGTTGCTGCAACGGCGTCAACTGCCGTAGTGCGCCACGTGCTCGTTCTACCCGCGTTCGGTGTTCCAGATGCTCTACACCGTGATCACCATCAGCCAGAACGACATCTTCCAACGTTACCGGTTCTTGTGCCGGCTGGCGACGGTAGAAATCGACGATCAGATTGTGCGCGACGCGGTAGAGCCAGGCTGAGAGATACTCTGTTGGGCCGCCGCCCTGCTTCAAAGCAACCAGGAAACGGTGAAACGTCTCCGCTGTGATCTCTTCGGCTGTGTTCGTATGTCCCGTGCGCCGGTAGACGTAGCGATAGATGGCTGGCGCGTAGGTATCGTAAATGTGCGCCAGAGCTGTCTCATCCCATTGTCGTGCCCGTTGCAACAAAGCGTCAGCGGTTTTCACACGTGTTTCCTATCCTTTACGACGTGAAGATGTGGGAAAAGATACGGGTACTAAGAAATTTTTGCGATATATACGATCAAATGTCCAGTATTATACACCTTGTCTGGGAATCCATGAAAAATCGGCCAGTGATGGTTGCATCACCGGCCGGCCGCACAGGAAAAGAGAGGTGTGCTAAGGTTGGTTACGCAGGTTGCCTTGACCAGCCCACATTGGGCGGCCGTCACCATCGCGCAGAACGATGCTCAGGCCGTTAGTGAGATTCTGGACGCTGGCTGCTTTGAATTCATCATTCTCGTTGAAACCACTGATCTCCAATTCATCACCAACGCTGATAGCAAAACCGGCTTGCTCACGGTAATGCGCTGGCCCCAACCCAACGAGAAGTTCACCGGATTCGGTGCGTAGAATGAGATCGTTGTCAACGTTTGTTGCTATGCCACGCACGGTGAGCCACGCGCTATCGACCGGCGTGCCTCTGCCGCTCGCCGTCGTATCACTCTGGCCGCCGCGATAGCCGGTCCCGGCTGTGTCAATTTGCGCGCGTCCGCGCTCTTGTACGGGCACACTCTCTGCCGGTGCCGCCACTGCGCGACTCTGGCCCTGGTCTGCGCGTGTACCTGATGGGCTGAGCACAATGTAGACTGTGCCCCCGATGAGGGCAAGCGCCAACAAGCCCACAACACCATAACCCACTATCTTCTTTAGCATTTTGATTCTCCTGAATTCCCGGCCCTAAGCCGTGACTTCGCAAGCAGCCTCACGGGCAGGGCGCACCGGGCGAGCGATCATGCGCCGGGTCACGCAGACGATCCAATTCCAATGCAGCACCAGGTGCATGAAGACCCCACCGATCATCACCAGGCTACCCAATGTGTGCAAGTCGCTCCATTGTTCACGATCAAGGCCCAGAAACGCCGTCATAAATTGAGGATTGCGTCCACCCTGGTATCCGCCCGATCCCATCACCAGGAAAGCGAGGCCCGTTATTGCAGAAAAAATAAAGGCCACGGCGATCAATACATCCACCCAATAGTTCAATGTAACTTTGTTCATTTTCATTCCTCCTACGTTATACATCATAGTTTACCAGGGTTTTATGAAGAGATGATGAAGAAATGATGAAAATGCGCTTGGAATTTCAGCAACCCTGAATTATACTTAAAGTAGATGTGGGAAATTTTGTGGTAGGGGTGATTTATCTATGGTCAAGGTCCTTCATGTAGAAGATAATGCAACGCAGCGCGAATTGATGCAACGGTTACTGGAAATGGAGCTGCAAGATTGCCAAATCAAGTTTGCCAGCAATGGGATTGAGGGTTTGGAGTGCGCACAAAGTTGGCAACCGGACGTGATCCTGATGGATTTGCGTATGCCACGGATGGACGGGTTTGAGGCCATCACGGCGCTTAGAAATACCCCGACCACCGCGGACACGCCGATCATCGCCATCTCCGCCTGGGCCAACGTGAAGAATGAAGAACGTGCACTGGCTTTAGGCGCAGATCGCTGTATCGTCAAACCATTCGATCCCGACGAAGTGCTGCAGGTGATCAAAGCCTGCCTCAATATCGACCGCGCTGCTTAGTCGCGCTTCACGCAACCTATTTGCCTATTTTGCGTAACATCCATATAATGGCAGTAATTACGATTTCGCCATTCTGCGATCCTGTCTGAATGTAATACGTGAGGAGTATCATGATTGAAGGGCTTTTGGATCTCGCGTCAGCCTTTGGGCTATCCACATCGGCGGGCTTGAATGCGTACATTCCGATGCTGGTGCTGGCACTTCTGGCGCGCTTCACCGGGCTGGTCGAACTGAATGAGCCGTGGTCGGCCTTGACGAGTTGGTGGATCATCGGCCTGTTGGTGGTTCTGCTGACTTTAGATGTGTTGGCCGACAAAATCCCCGCCGTCGACACTGCGAACGACGTCATCCAAACGCTTGTCCGCCCCACGGCCGGGGCGATTGTGTTCGCCGCAACAACGCAAAACACCATCAACCTGCACCCCGTGCTGGCCTTCGCCTGTGGCGTGGTGTTGGCAGGTGGCGTGCATTTGGCGAAATCAGGTGGACGTCCCGTGGTCACGGCGACGACGGGCGGCGTCGGCAATCCCATCGTGAGTACGATCGAGGAGGCTGTGGCGACCCTGGTTTCGTTGGCCGCCATCATCTTCCCCTACCTGATTCTGGCTTGGTTCTTCCTGCTGGTATTGTTGATCTATCTGGTCGTGCGCTGGCGGCGACAGCGCGCCGAGGCGCGTGCGGCTACTTCGACACGCGCTGCACGTTTTGAGCAACGCTGATAATGGTAAATCATCTATTGGAGTTATCGGACTACGTGACGAAGGACGCGCGAGTCTTCGTGCTTAGACTGTTTTGGCAAGGAGGTTATGATGACCCAGGACCCATTTTATGAACCGGATTCATCGTCGTATTATTCAGCCCCGCAAGCGCCGCCGCCGAAGAAAAAGAACAATACCGTCATTATTATCATCGTGGTTGTCGTTCTGCTGCTGCTGTGTTGTTGCGCAGCCGGGGCAATCTGGGCGCTCTGGACTTATGGCGACCAGATTATGTACGAATTGGGCCTCAATGTGATGTCCGCATTGATCAACTGAAAGGGGAAAATCCATGACTGAAGACTTTGAGAAACCCGACCCGTCGGAGACAGAACCGGCTGAACCCGAAGCCGAATTACCATCGCCATTCAGCGAATCTGAAGTGCCACCGTTGCCAGAGGACGTGGAGGAGGCCGCTGCCGAGGAACCCGTTGCGCCACCACCGTTGCCAGATGTTGTGATTGAGGAAGCGTCCCCCGAAGTAGAAGAGGTCGCACCACCACTGCCAGAGGCGCTTGCCGAAACAGAGGTTTTGGGCACGCCACCGTTCGAAACCCCTGCACCCGAACCGGTGGAGTCGCCATCGCAGCAACCTATCACCTTCGGTTCGTCGTCATCGGACGCCGCTGCGCCACCACCTGTCACGCCCGCGCCGGAGCCGGTGGAGATGAGCCCCGCCGAACAGGCCACGCCTGAGAAGGACAACCAGACGTTGATCATTGTGTTGATCGTCGTGGCAGTGTTGTTGTTCCTGTGTTGCTGCTGCGTCCTGCCCGTCGGCTTGATTCTGGCCAATCTGGACGAAATTCTGTGGGAGTTAGGTATAAGCCTGCTCGCGTTCGCCTAAAATATGCACCAAGACTATAAGAGGCAAGTGTGCGTTTGCACTTGAGGGGTTTTTGTCCAGCGCAGGTGCCTATTTGATCTTGGGTACTGTGTGAGACTTTTGTAGTTCCGATCACTCCCCAGGCCATATCCAAGCCTGGGGAGTTTGCTGTATAATAAGAGCGTGGAACGCTCAGAGAAAATTCAAGCGAAACTCCGCCAAAAACTCGCCACGCTGCCCAGCAGTCCCGGCGTGTATCTGATGCACAACATCCGGGGGCAGGTGATTTACGTGGGCAAGGCGATCAACCTCGCCAACCGCGTGCGCTCGTATTTCCACGCCTCGGCTCAGGAAAATGCCAAAACGCGCCGCCTCGTCGCGGAAATTGCCGACCTGGAGTGGATCATCACCGAGTCGGAGGTCGAGGCGTTGATCCTGGAAGCCAACCTCATCAAGAAACATCGCCCGCGCTTCAATGTCCGTCTCAAGGACGACAAGCGCTACCCGTATCTCAAGGTCACAAACGACGAATTCCCCAAAGTCCTCATCACGCGCCGGATGCGCCGCGACGACGGGCGCTATTTCGGTCCGTACACCTCCACCAGCGCGCTGCGCGAAACATTGGATTTGCTGCGCCGCCTTTTCCCCTATCGTACGTGTAACCGAGAGATCACCGGGACGGACCGGCGCGCATGCCTCTATCACGACCTGAAGCTTTGCTCTGCTCCGTGCGTCGGTGCCGTCGATCACGCGCAATATATGGAGACCATCGAGCAGTTAGTGCGCTTTATGAGTGGCGAAACCGAAGCGGTGATGGACGACCTCAAGCATCAGGTCCAGGAAGCAGCGGAATCGTTGAAATTCGAGCGGGCTGCACAACTGCGCGACCGTTTTCAGGCGTTACAGCAGGTGATGGAGCGCCAGCGCGTTATCACCACCGCTTCTACAAACCAGGATGTTATCGCCCTCGCGCGCGACGATGGCAATGTTTGTGTGGAAGTGTTTTTCGTGCGCAACGGCAAGCTGTTGGGCCGCGAGTTCTTCTTGATGGAAGGCGGCAAGGAGGAGGACGAGCAGGCGATTGTGGCGGCGTTCCTCCAACAATTTTACACCGACGCGGCGATGGTGCCGCCGGAAATCCTGCTGCCCGCCCAGGTCGCCGAGGCTGCCGTGCTCGAATCGTGGCTGCGCACCAAGCGCGGGGACGTCGTTTACCTCAATGTTCCTCACGAAGGTCCGGAGTGCGATCTGCTCGATCTGGCAACGACCAACGCCACGGAGACGCTGCGCACGCTCAAGGCACAATGGGAGCTGGACAAACATCGTAGCGAGCAAGCGCTGGCCGAATTGCAAACGGAACTCGGCTTGCCGGCGCCTCCCGTGCGTATGGAGTGCTATGACATTTCCACCACGCAAGGCGTCGAAGTCGTAGGTAGCATGGTGGTGTTTGAACACGGTGTTGCCAAGAAGAGCAATTACCGTCGCTTCAAGATTCGCACCGTTGAAGGACAGGATGACTTTGCCAGCATGCGCGAGGTCCTCACGCGCCGCTTCGATCGCTGGCGACGTATGGAGAGCGGCGAGCTGAAGGGGACGCGCGGCAGCCAGGCGTGGGCCAAGCTCCCCGATCTGGTGGTGGTGGACGGTGGCAAAGGCCAATTGGGGATGGCGGTGGAGGTGCTAAAGGCGTTCGATTTGCATGAGAAAGTACCCGTGGTGGGCCTGGCAAAACGCGAGGAGGAGGTCTTCAAACCAGGACGTTCCACCTCAATCCGCTTCGACCCTGCCGCGCCCGCCATTCTGCTGCTGCGCCGCATTCGCGACGAGGCGCACCGTTTCGCCATCACCTATCACCGGAAGAGACGTGCCAAACGCGGTTTGGCCTCGCAGATCGACGAAATCCCCGGCATCGGTCCGGTGAAACGGCGCGCGCTGCTCACGCATTTAGGCTCGCTGGATGCGATCCAGAAGGCTAGTCTCGAAACGCTGATGACCGTACCGGGCATCTCCAAGGTGCTGGCGACGCAAATCCGTGAGCATTTCGAGCGGTTGGAGAAAGAGAAACAGGAGGAGAATTGAAAATTTGGAAATTGAAGATTTGGTGATTGCTTCCTGTGAATGAAGAACACCTCGCTTTTCTAGAGATGCATCGCGCTGCGGCGCAAGAGAGCCTTTTGGCATGGTTTGCGCAACACGCGCGCGATTTACCCTGGCGGCACAACCGCACGCCCTACCGGGTGTGGGTCGCCGAAGTGATGCTCCAACAGACGCAGGTAGAGAAGGTGCGCGATTATTACGAGCGCTTCATCGCCCGTTTCCCCACTATCGCCATGTTGGCGGAGGCCTCGCTCGAGGATGTGCTCAAGTTGTGGGAAGGGCTTGGCTATTACAGCCGGGCCCGGGCATTGCATCGCGCCGCGCAGATGATCATCGCTGAGCACAACGGTGACCTCCCTGCCGATGTAGACGCGCTGCGCCGGTTGCCCGGCATTGGTCCATACACGGCCGGTGCGGTTGCGAGCATCGCCTTTGGCATCCCGGCCCCGGCGGTGGATGGCAATGTCCGGCGTGTGATGGCGCGGATGTTGGCATGGCCTACACCCAAACCCGCCGATCTTGAAGCCGCTGTGCGTGTATGGCTACCTACCAATGCGCCTGGCACGCCAGCTATGCTTGGCGCCTTTACCGAGGCGTTGATGGAATTGGGCGCCACACTCTGCCGTCCAAAATCACCGCAATGCCTTCTCTGCCCGTGGCGCGACATTTGTTCCGCGTGTGCTTTAGGTCAGCCGGAAGCCTTCCCCCTGCCGAAACCTCGCAAGCCGATCCCACATTACGATGTTGTCGCCGCTGTAACCCGGCGTGAAGATGGTCGCATTTTGGTGGCGCGTCGCCGTCAGGAGGATATGCTCGGCGGGCTGTGGGAGTTCCCCGGTGGAAAGTGTGAGGATGGCGAGACATTGACCGCCGCCCTGCGCCGTGAGATGTGCGAAGAACTGGGCGTCGAGATTGAGGTGACGGTAGAAGAGCCGCTGATCGTGGTCAAGCATGCTTACACGCACTTCCGCATCACGCTCCACACGTTTGCCTGCCATCTGGCAGTGGGAAGCCCCCCACCACAATGCCTCGAGTGCGACGACTTTCGCTGGGCGATACCTGAGGAAATCGCGGCACTGCCGATGTCGGTGGCCGATAGAAAAATCGCGAGGATACTACTGATCTGACAGTTCTGGAAAATCGGGGTGCGGTGCAGCGGGGCCTTCTCGCAGCACGCGCAGCATCTCGGCATGGATCAATCCATTGCTAACGAGGACTTCGTGCCCGGAGTACAACTGCGCTGATCCGCTGGTGTAGTCGGAGCACTGCCCCCCAGCCTCTTGCACCAGCAACACGCCCGCTGCCAGGTCCCAGGGACTGAGATACGATTCCCAGTAGCCATCGAAGCGTCCGCAGGCAACGTAAGCCATATCCAGCGCCGCCGAGCCAGCCCGGCGCACGCCTTGCGAGCGTCTCAGGAAATCGTCCAAACGGTGCGTGTTGTTATCAGCAGCGACGCGGCGATTGTAGCCAAAGCCGGTTGCCAGGAACGCGTCCGCCAAGTGCGCTACGGACGTCACATGGATGGAACGGTTGTTGAGCGTCGCGCCATGGCTGCGCTGTGCAGCGAACAGTTCGTCCCGCAGTGGATCGTAGACCACGCCAACCTGGAGTTCACCGTCGATCATCATCCCTATGGAGACGCAGAAATGCGGGAAACCATGCGCGAAGTTGTTCGTTCCGTCCAGAGGATCGACGAGCCAGATTGGGCCGGGGACATCCCACGGGCTGCCGCCCGTTTCTTCCCCCAGGATCGCGTGATCGGGAAAAGCAGCGCGCAACCGGGAGAGGATGAGCGTCTCAGCGGCGGTGTCGGTCTCGGTGACAGGATTCACCGCACCTTTGAAGTCCAACCGTTTCACATCCCCAAACCCCTGACGCACGACGGTACCGGCTTCGCGGGCGATGGTGATGGCAGCAGTCAACCATCCTTGCGAAGGTTGCGTAGAGGAATGCATCATACACCCTCTTGCTGTCCATGATCGTTTTTCATATCAAAATCCTTGGAACCTTCGCAAGGTTGTCTCATTCTTCGCCTGTCAGTGCGCGCCACCATTTCTGCCAAAAGGGGAGCGGGGTGGGGGTAGGGGTGGGAACTGCCGTAGAGGTGGGGATGGGCGTAGGTGTGGAGGTGGGCACAATCGGAACAACCAGCGTCTCTTCAGGCAACGTCATCCCGGCATGGGTTTGCGACCATTCGGCGACGTAGGCGTCGCTCTGCACGTAATCGAGCCGGGCCTGCAACGTGGCTTGCTCTTCCAACGCAGCGGTGAGCATCGGCGCGAGTGTGGCGATTTCGTTATTCAACGTCTGGTTCATCGTCCACGCACGAGAGAAGGCGGAAGCCAGCACGATAATCAGCACCGCTAATCCGCCCCAGAGGATCCATGAGAAACGCTTGATGGTGGGATTGGATTCTTCCTTTTTAGCCATGGTTAGCTCTCAGCTTTCAATTATCCGCTTTTCTTATCTGTCGTGGTTGATATGCAGTATAGCACGCTCTTCAGAAAATGGCGAATGGGTATATCCAGTATGGGTGCGTTTGCCAAAAACCGCTCAGGTTGGTAGAATCTAACGAAGTAGAATCGGCTAAAAATACTTAAGGAGGCAAATGATGCAATACCGGAAATTTGGAAAGCTGGACTGGAAACCTTCAGCATTGGGCTTTGGCTGTATGCGCTTGCCCACCACGGACCCTGAGGACCGCACCAGCATCGACGAAGACTTAGCCACGCAGATGGTACGCTATGCCATCGATCACGGCGTGAATTACGTCGATACGGCATATCCCTATCACAGCGGGGAGAGCGAGCGCTTTGTCGGGCGCGTGCTCCAGGATGGCTACCGCGAGAAAGTACGTTTGGCGACGAAACTACCGATGTGGAACATCGATACGGCGGACGCGCCCGACCGTATTCTCAACGAGCAACTCGAAAAGCTGCAAACCGATCACGTAGACTTCTACCTGTTCCACGGCCTGCGCAGATCACGCTGGGAGACCGTGCAAGAGTTCGATGTGCTCACCTGGGCGGAGAAAGCACTTGCCGATGGGCGCATCCGCCATCTGGGGTTCTCGTTCCACGACGACTTCGATGCTTTCAAGATGATCATCGATGCAACTGATCTTTGGACCTTCTGTCAGGTTCAATATAATTACGTCGATATTCATAATCAAGCAGGACGCCGAGGAGTACAGTATGCCGCTTCCAAGGGGCTGGCGGTCGTGATTATGGAGCCGATTCTGGGCGGGCGCTTGGTGAATCCCCCGCAGCCCGTGCAGGACATCTGGGATAGCGCGCCTGTCCAACGCAAGCCTGCCGACTGGGCGCTGCAATGGCTGTGGAACCAACCCGAGGTTTCAGTCGTGCTCAGCGGGATGAGCACCATGCAGCACGTGACAGAGAACGTCGAAAGCGCAGCCAACTCCGGCGTGGGCACACTGACGGCTGAAGAGTTGGCCATCGTGGATCGCGTCCGCGCGAAATACGAAGAGCTGTGCCCTATCCCCTGCACGAAGTGCGAATACTGCTTGCCCTGCACCGTCGGTCTCAAAATTCCCAACCTCTTCGACATCCTGAACCGAGCCACGATGTATAACAAGTTCGACGAGGCGCGCCGTCGTTACGCACGGATGTCCGACGAAGAGAAGGCCAGCGCCTGCATCCAATGCCGCGAGTGCGAAGATAAGTGCCCGCAGTCTATTCCTATTAGCGAGTGGATGATCATCGTTCACGATGTTCTGGGCAAGGGCATTGACTTCGACGCCTGCGTGATGCCATAGCTGGAGAAAAATCGGGAGCGCCGTGGCTGGCCGGGACATTAGCGATCTGTGCAGAGCAATACACGCCCACACTGCGCACCAGCAACGCGCGCTTCCAGGCTATTTTCGACGATGCCGTTATCCCCCAGGCTTCCACTTGATTCTTGAGCAAGGCATCCGGGAGCCTGAAGTTCGTCTCCAGTAAGAGAAACGAGAACGAGTACCGTGCACTGCTGTCAGTGCTGCTCACCTGACGTCAACTTCGCTATCCCATGCTTGCGTTTGCGCTCCCTGTTTATAGATGGTTACTATTTCATCTCTTTTCCGTAGTGCAAAACAGCAAAACAGTTGCTCAAAAATCTCACCAGCGATGCAGTATATTGCTCCGCCGTTGAGTTCCAATTTGAGAATGGGGGAAAAGGGTGTAATATAGTCGTGAAAGCCGCAGAGATGGTGGACTATTTAGCCAAAGCATGCGATGTAGAGAAGTCATGGCGAAGTGAGTGTGCCCTGATTGTGGACGGTGAGGAACATATTCGCTTGTTTCTCAAAGGGATGCTGTGCCGAGAACGGCACACTCGATCAAATGTCCAACGCAATCCCAACTTTTCCAACCCATCTCCTGCTTATTTCCAACCTTATCCAGCGGTTTACAACAGTGTTTTTTGATAAACTTTAGACGGGCTTTTGTCCGTCAATGCAATCTACTTTGGTTTTATGATAATCCCCTGAAAGTTATCGGAATCCGCGTGTTTTTCGAGGCGCCAGATCAAGGAGAGGAAAGATGACGGCCATTAAACAGGTGGTTAGCTATATCAGTAAAGCCCTGGCCAACAAACCAGAGCTTGTCGAGGTTGATGAAGTTGTGGGTGAGAGTGTCGTGATGCTGGAACTCAAAGTCGCAGATGAGGATATGGGGCGTATCATTGGAAGAGGTGGACGTCATATCAACGCTATGCGCGCTTTGGCTAGGGTTCTGGGTGGGAAGATGGGGAAACGCATCAGTCTGGAGCTTATCGAATAATCACTGAGCCGGCTGTATTATGCTAAACGCTCATACGTTTACAAGGGGCTTGAATCGCTTTACTGATCCAGACGTAATTTGCTAAACGCTTTTACGTCTGTGAGATACCGAATAGCTTTAGTTCTTTATGACCGGATCAGTAGTTTTTTATGGCTAGCACAGTAGACGACTTTAAATGCAAAGGCCTAGCAGTATGAAAACCTGTGAGTCAATCATAGGTATGAACCCCAGGGCAAGCCCTGAACCCATTATCGCGGCAAGCCGCGAGGAATGTAATCTGAACGCGACGCAGTCACACATTCACAGGTACAAACAGATAAAGGCTATCGAGGGCAAATGGTAGCCTAAGGAGGAAAAGTATATGCCCAATGCAAAGATAAAAAAGTTACGCCGTCGACAGAGACGTAAGTACAAGTTGCGCTACTGGCGGCGTCGGTTGTCAAAAGCAAAAGATCTGCGGGAACGTGAACGGATCATTGCGAAAATCCGCCGGCTCAGCCCGCATGCGCCTATAGCAGATTACCTGGCTGCTCAGCACCATTAATCGTTGTCATTTTGAAAGACATCATTATTCGGGAAAGGGTGGTCAGCTAATGGCTATAAACTCTGTTAAAAGGATAAGGCGAATCTAACACAGTAGTGTAGAGAATGGGAGACAAAGGAAACGTGATTGTACAATCTCAGAAAGCACTGGATACCATCAAAGAAAATGCTGACCAAAAGGACGCGTTGCCTATGCATAAATCCGGCGACGGAAGCGAAAAAGATTGGACAGAGCTGGAGGACTTACTGACTCATTTCGAGTTGGAGGATGCGTTTCCTGTGGATGCTCATACTGATAGCGATGTTTTGATGCCAGATGATAGCCTCAGCCTATACCTGAATCAAATGGGGGAGCTGCCGCTTCTGTCACAAGAAGAGGAAGTCGTTCTGGCAAAGAAAATAGAATGCGGTCAACAGGCTCAAGAGCAACTAAAGGCTCAGGTGGAATCGGAGCTTACTTGTGATAAGATTGCAGAACTCAAACGTCAGGTTGAAGAGGGGGAGCAAGCCCGGCAGCATTTTATCGAAGCGAATACCCGGCTCGTGGTAAGTGAAGCCAAGCGCTATCGCGGCAGCGGGTTGAGCTTTTTGGATTTGATCCAGGCAGGAAACATTGGATTGATCAAGGCTGTGGATCGCTTTGATTATAGCATGGGGAATAAGTTCAGCACGTATGCGATATGGTGGATCCGCCAATCTATTCGTCGGACATTGACGAACCAGGGATATACAATCCGTCTTCCTGCCCACATGCGCCAACGTATGCAAAGGTTTGAACGTACGGCACGGAAATTGGAAAAAACTTTCGGTTATCCGCCTACACCGGAGGAGGTTGCCGCTGCCATGGGAATCGAGAACGTTCGGAAGGTGCGCCGTTTGTTGAGGATCGGGCAACGCACCCTTTCACTGAACGCGCCGGTAGATGGCGGAGATGGTACAAGCGAGTTGACGAGTTTTATTGAGGATGAGGGGACACCAACACCATCACAACAAGTGCAAAAGCATCTGCTGCAAGAGGACATCGAAACACTGATGGATCGCGTGCTCTCACCGCGCGAACTCGAGGTTTTACGGCGACGTTTTGGTTTTGGTGGTGGCGAACCGCAAACACTGAGCGCAGTTGCTGGTGATTTAGAAGTCAGTCGGGAACGTGTGCGGCAGATCGAGCAGCGTGCCTTGAGAAAATTGCGCCATCCAACCATCAGCTACAAACTTCGTGAGTACTTATCTTGAACTTGACATAATAAAACGGTGAGGCTTATTTGACTGTAATGACTCTACAACAATCTGAAGTGAAACCCCAGTGGTGGCAAACATTGCTTAAAGGTGAATACCTTAGCAAACGGCCACGACGTGGGGATATTTGTGAGGCTACGATCCTCTCCATCGGCGAGCACGATATCATTGTTGAATTAGCGGGTAAGCGAGATGGGTTGATCCAACGCGAGGATTTGGGGGAGGTAGATGACGCTTACCTAGCAGAATTGGAGATCGGGGGGCGCATTCCCGTCCGCATTGTAAGGGTGCCCTACGACCGGAGCGCCATTTTGGTCTCACTGAAGCAAGGGTTGAAACAACAAGAGTGGATGCAGGTCAAGGCTTTGCAAGAGAGTCAGGAGATAGTCGAAGTTGAAGTCCTCGAAGTCAACCGTGGTGGTCTGATAGTCGCGTTGGGCGGACTACGGGGCTTCGTTCCCAACTCGCACCTGGTCGCAGTGCCACGTGGTATGCGAGGTAAAAAGCGGCAGGCGGAGAAAATTGCCTTGATCGGCGAAACCCTGTGTGTGGTTGTGCTCGAAGTTCAGCCGAGTCGCCGCCGTTTGGTTTTGTCCGAGCGTGTGGCTCAACGTCAGCGGCGCAAGGCTCTGCTTGAGGAATTGCACGAGGGGGCGATCCGCACTGGAACTGTCCGAAACCTAACTAACTATGGTGCGTTTATCGACCTGGGTGGTATAGACGGGTTGTTGCACATTTCCGAACTCTCCTGGGATTTCGTAGAACATCCCCGTGATGTACTGAATGTAGGGGATGAAGTGGAGGTTTACGTGCTTGACGTGGACCGAGAGCGAGAACGCATTTCACTGAGTCGGAAGCATCTGCTGCCCCCTGAGTTGGTGGGGAATTTGTAGATCTGCCTCGATTGGGCCAAGGGTGTTTCTGGTGTAATCGCGCGAAAGCGTTCATTTTGCCAGTAGACCTCAGCAGCTTCTAAGCCGTGATAGTGATCGAACGATATCGTGGTTGAGTGAAAGAGAGGCAGGAACTTGCCGACAGCAGGGAAAACGCTAGAACAAGAGCTTGAGAAGTTAGAAGATCAGATCGACATACTAAAGTCAAGCCTTGATGAGAAGCCTGACTATGCACTCGGTGTAGGCGATCCTAGGATCAGCAGTTGGGAACTCGATCGGGCATTACTGAAACAACTTGAGGATCGCGCTGGAATCTTACAAGAAGCTCTTGCGAACTTACACAAAGGGACTTACGGCATTTGCGAGCGTTGTGGGAAACCCATTCATCCCGATCGTCTGGCTGTGCTCCCTGAAACAAAGCTTTGTATTGAATGCGCGCGAGGGTAACAAGCAAAATGACGAGCGCCGCTACCAAGTATAGTCTCAGTAGATCGAAATTTTAGTTAAAAGAAAAGCGAGCTTGTGGTATCCTA
>JBNGDO010000034.1:0-38152 GCA_049975385.1 Anaerolineae bacterium
AAAATGTAGAAGTTGCCCTCTAAATATAAGGGATGTGTGCGGTTTTAGCAAGTGAACGAGACTACAAAAGTCTCAGCGCGTACTGAGCAGTGTAGATCTGGTGTTTAGCGTGCGTATTGGCTCAAGTAGGCGTCTTATGAGACTTTTGTAGTCTGGCTTCGGCTTAGTCTACGATCTATCTGCATCGCGCATCCGGTCTATAGGTCGCAGTACATGCCGAGACTTTTGCAGTCTATGTAAATAAAGTATAGTTTCTTCTTGATTTTTCGCACGTTCCGGTTACACTTGAAAAGATGAAAAGTTATTCGTGGGAACACTGGGCCAGAGCCGTCAGCATCGCGTTGCTGTTGTTGGGCGTGCTGCTCTTGGTGCGCGGAGAGGGGGCGCCGCCGCAAGACATCAAATTCCGGCTGAACATCGCCACCACACACCGGGCCTTTAACTTCTTCACGTGGGAAGTCAAGACTATCGCTCGCAAACTGGCCTTTGGCGCCCTCAATCCACAGCGGTTTATGGACGCAGACCAGCGCGCCCGGTTTGTACTCAGCTATCTCGACCAAGTACGAGAAGCGTCGCGATTAGCCAACGAGATCAGCCATGCCTATAGCAATCCAGAAATCGACGACCCGGCAGCAGCGACGCTGACGCAGCAGAATACACTGGACGATCTGCGCGCGCAGATGCAGCGCAGCGGTCTGATCGCTGAAGCCATCCTGGGCGAACAGGTGAGTACAGTCTTGCGCAGCGGCGGATTCGGGATGCTGGCGCAAATCCTGCCGCCGGTCAGCAGCACATTCACCCCGCTACCCTATCTGCTGATCATCTCACCCCGCGAGGTCATCCAGAGCCTATACCAACGCCCCCTGGTTACCGGACTGACCGCAGCAGAGCAGGATGCCATCGAGCAAAGGCTCGAAAGCATGTTTCCCGATAAATCCGCCTACGTCACCGGCATCGGCGGGTTGGCGGCCTATCCTGCAATGCTGTTGGAAAGCAGTTCCATCGACTGGGTGAGCGATACCATCGCACACGAATGGTCACATCACTATCTCGTCTTTCACCCACTGGGTTTTTACTACGACAGATCGGGCGAAACACGCACTCTGAACGAGACGGCAGCATCGTTGATGGGCGAGTGGGCCGGCCAGGAAATCATTCTGCGCTTCTACGCATCCTATTTAAATCGCCCCAAACACCTTCCTAATCCTCTCACGCTCACTGAAGAAGAGACAGCGGTGAGCCAAGCATACTTCGACTACGGCGCAGAGATGCACCTCACCCGCGTCACTGTGGACAAACTGCTGGCCGATGGAAAAATCGAGGAGGCGGAGGCGTATATGGAGGAACGACGGCGCTACTTTGTAGCCAACGGCTACCGGATACGGCGCTTGAATCAGGCCTACTTCGCTTTCCACGGCGCTTACGCCAGCACGCCGGGCGCGTCCGGCGCGGACCCCATAGGACCGGCAGTGCGTCAGGCGTGGGCACTTAGCGCGACACCGCGCGAATTCCTGCATACCCTCGGCCCGATCACCACGTTGGCGGGGCTTGAAGCACAAATAGGGAGTAGGGAGTAGGGAAATCGAATTCATCCTCGCCAATTCGCCGATTCGCTCATTCGCTCATTCGCCATTTGCCATTCGCCATTTGCCATTTGCCATTTCTAATTGCGGCTGTGGTATGCTATGGTATAATCAAAACGTGGGCTTAACAAATGAAGACATGGATCGAGGACGCGCTTGTTTAATCCGATAGACGCACTACTAGGATTATTCTCCCTAGACATAGGCATCGACCTAGGCACAGCCAACACGCTGGTTTACGTGCGTGGTAAGGGTATCATCAGCAACGAACCTTCGTGGGTCGCCGTCGATAGCAACCGCCGCGACTACGTACTTGCTGTAGGCGCGGAAGCGAAGGAAATGGTGGGGAAAACACCACCCAACATCGTTGCTATTCGCCCGCTCCGCGACGGGGTGATCTCCGAATTCGACATCACCGAGGCAATGCTGCGGCATTTCATCAAACAGGCGCACCGTCAGTTGTTCATCCCTTTCCCCCGCCCGCGTGTCGTGGTCGGCATCCCTAGTGGCGTGACCGAGGTGGAAAAGCGCGCCGTGCGCGATGCAGCCCTGGAAGCCGGTGCACGTGAAGCCTATCTGATCGAAGAACCAATGGCAGCGGCGATTGGGGCCGGATTGCCTGTGACTGAAGCACAAGGCAGTATGGTCGTCGATGTCGGGGGCGGAACGACGGAAGTTGCCGTGTTCGCGCTCAAAGGCATCGTTGTGAGCAAAAGCCTCCGCATCGCTGGAGATGAACTGGACGATGACATCGTGCAGTACGCGCGGCAGAAGTACAACCTGGCGATTAGTGAGCGCACAGCCGAACGCGTCAAAATTAACATCGGATCAGCTTATCCTCTGCCCGAAGAGCGCACGATGGCAATGCGCGGGCGCAACCTGATTACTGGCCTACCCGAAGAAATCGAAATCAGCAGCATCGAAATCCGCGAAGCGTTAAGCCGCTCGACCAACATCATCGTGGATTTGGTCCGCGATACGTTGGATGAGACGCCCCCGGAATTGGTTTCAGACTTGATGGAAACCGGTATCTGTCTTGCCGGCGGCGGAGGACTGTTGAAAGGCCTGGCCGAGCGCATCGCCGAAGAAACCCACATCCGAGCCTGGGTTGCACAAGATCCACTAACATGCGTCGCCCGAGGCGCGGGTAAGGTGCTGGAGAACCTCGAAGTACTCCGCTCCACCCTTTCCAGCGACGACCGACGCCATCCCGGAGGCTCAGCTTCGTAGCGCGTACTGCAGGACAGAGCATGCGCGGCAGTAGAAAAGGATAGACCATGCGACGGGAAAGCGGACAGTGGCTACCCTGGGTATTGTTGGTTGTGGCGCTGCTCTTCCTGATCTTGATCGGAGCCGGTACATTCAGTCCTTTGGAAAGCCTGTTAGGACAGGTCATTGCTCCCGTAGCGCGCGGTGTGGATGGTATCCTCGATACACTCGGCGACCTGGGGCAAACGGCTCAGGATGTTCAACAGCTTCAAGAGGAAATTGAGACACTCCAAAGCGCGAACGACACACTAATCCAGGAAAATTTCCGTCTGCGCGAGTTCAAGGCCGAAAACGAAGAACTGCGGCGCATCCTCAACTTTGCACAGGAAAACCCCACCTACAGCTACATCGGCGCCGACGTCGTCGAGCGCGGATGTGATACATATCCCTGCGGCACACTGGTAGGAGAAGATACCAATCCCTATCTCCAGTACCTGATCATCAACACGGGCACGCGGCAAGGTGTCGCCGTCGGCATGCCGGTCGTCACCAGTGGCGCAGTTTTGGTTGGGCGTGTCGCGCGCGTCTCGCCCAACCTCGCCTACATCCAGCTCATCAACGACCCGCAAAGCCAGATTGCAGCCATGCTTCAGGAAACCCGCGTCACCGGTATGGTGATCGGGACGATAGAAGGAGGCTTGAGCATGGTCGACATCCTGCCCGACGAAGAGGTGGCTGGCGGCGAAACCGTCATCACGTCTGCAGCGGGTGGGTTGCTGCCCAGAGGGTTGATCCTGGGCCAGGTGGAAAGCGTTTCATACCTGGAATCCGACCTCTTCCAGCGCGCCGTGATCCGCCCGGCCATTGATTTCAGACGCCTGGAAATGGTGTTGGTGATCACGGATTTTGAGCGCGTCGATTTACAAGAATTAGAGGAAGAATAAGGCTTAACGACAATGAGCTTGTACTTTGGAATTCCCATACTGATGGCGGCGGCTGTCCTCCAGAGCGTGTGGGTAGAAGGCATACAAATCCTGGGCGGGCGACCCGACCTGGTGCTGCTCTTGACCGTGACGTGGGCCATTATCCGCGGAGCTAACGAAGGCGCGGTCTGGGGATTCGTCGGAGGCATCTTCTGCGACCTGCTTTCTGGCGGCGCTTTTGGCCTCTGGACGCTAGCATTGACCGCCGTTGGTTTTCTCACGGGACAGCCCTGGGTGCATGCCCTGGGGCCGACGCTTATCCGGCTGGCGCTGATGTCGGCACTCGGCACGTTGTTCGGGCACGGTATCCTGCTGGGCACGATGGCGGTACTGGGGTACAGCATCGACCTCGGTCGCGCCGTGCAGACGGTTGCGGGGCCGGCGGCATTGCTTAACTTCCTGCTCTCCCCCTTTGCCTTCACCTTCCTGGTCTGGTTCCACAAACGCACGCAGCCACGTCTGGGAGGATTTGCCCAATGAGCTATCTGAATGACAACGGAACACCCGTCAACGGCCTGCACAAGCGGGGATTGCGTAAACACAGAGAGAGCGACAGCGAGGCATCGCGCCCGCCGTGGATCCAACGCGCGCCGCGTGTGGCAGTCGTCGGATGGGTCATTCTACTTGTATTAGGACTGTATCTCATTCGCCTGTGGCAATTGCAATTTCTGGAAGGCGGCGCCTGGCAAACCCGTGCCGAGAGACAGCAAAGCCGTCTCGACACCGTTTCCCCTTCGCGCGGCGTCATCTACGATCGCAGCGGCGAAATCCTGGTGCGCAATATTCCTGCGTACAACGTCACCATCACGCCGGGCTTGTTGCCCGAAGACGCGGAGCGTGAGCGCTCCGTGCTCATGCGTCTCGCGCAGCTCCTCGATGTCCCCTACAGCACCACTCAGGGGTTGGACATCCCCGAATATCAAGGCGAATTGCGGACCGTAGGGCGTGCAACATTCCCTCCCTACGGCGAAAGCCCTGCGGAGGGGTTGCTGGAAATGGTGGAGAAGGTACGCTGGTTGGAACCTTACAGCCCCATCGTCGTGGAACAAAACATCGACCGCGACCTCGCTTTGCTCATCGCACAAGAGGGCAGTGTCACCATGCCCGGTGTGGGGATCGAAATCACCCCGCGCCGCAACTATATCTACGGCCCGCAAACGTCACAAATACTCGGCTTTTTGCAGCCGATTCCTTCAGATCAAGTCGCCGAGTATGAAGGTAAAGGTTACAATCCAAACACGGATCGCATCGGGTATGCCGGTGTAGAAGCGCAGATGGAAGAATTCCTGCGTGGCACACCGGGACAACGGATGGTGGAAAAAGATGTTCTGGGACAGGAATTGCAAATCATCAGCGAAACGCCACCCAGCCCAGGTGACAACGTCTACCTCACCCTGGATATGGAATTACAGAAGGTTGCCGAAGACGCCCTGCGCGCTGGGCTGGAAGGTGCTGGTTCACGACGGGGGGTAGTCGTGATTTTGGATCCACGCGATGGGCAAGTCCTCTCGATAGTAAGTTTACCCACTTACGACAACAACATGTTCAGTGGAAGATTAGACATGGACGCCTACCGTGCCCTGTTGAGCGACCCACACTATCCGCTTATCAACCACGCGATTGCCGATCAGGTTCCGCCAGGTTCGATCTTCAAGATCATCCCTGCCACCGCCGCGTTGCAGGAAGGCGTTATCAACCGCTATACGATCATCAACGATCCAGGCATGTTCTACCTGCCTAACAAATTCGCACCTGACAATCCTGAACTGGCACAACCTTTCTACTGTTGGATTTATCTACAATACGGTACAGGTCACGGACCGATGAACGTTGTGGATGCGCTGGCGCAATCGTGCGACACGTTTTTCTACCAGGTTGCGGGCGGTTACGAGGAGACCAAGTTCGAGGGTCTGGGCATCGACCGTTTGGCAGCCTACGCGCAGATGTTTGGGCTGGGCGCGCTTACACAAATCGACATCCCCGGAGAAGCCACGGGTCTGGTGCCAACGCCGGCCTGGAAGCGCCAAACCTACCAGGAGACGTGGACCACCGGCGACACGTACATTACCGGCATCGGTCAGGGGAATTTGCTGGCAACGCCGCTGCAAATGACCAATGCGTTCGCCATCGTCGCCAACGGCGGCACTCTCTATGCCCCGCAACTCATCCACCACGTCGCCGATACCGAGGGCAACATTATCCGCGATTTCACGCCGAAAGTCATCGACACGCTGGACATCGCCGAATCAGTGTGGCAGATCGTGCGGGAGGGGTTGGACCTTGCCGTTTCAGAGGAAGGAACCGGGAAACGGGCGGACATCCCCGAACTAGGCATCAACGTCGCTGGCAAAACGGGAACCGCCGAGTACTGCGACGACATCGCCCTAAAAGCCGGCCGCTGCGACGTCGCAGAAGGACGGACGCTGCCCACGCACGCCTGGTTTGCAGCCTACGCGCCCTTCGAAGCGCCGGAGATTGTCGTGGTCGCCTGGATCTACGACGGCGGTGAAGGTTCCACGCGGGCTGCACCGGTCGTCCATGATATCCTGGACTTCTACTTCAGACGCAGTCTGGGACTTCTGGACCAGCCGGAAGGCGACGCGTCTCTCGAGACGACGCCTACGGAGGCGGCACCCTGAACGTCCGCCGGGCTGTATCGCGAAAATTCGCGCCGCGAATTTTCGCGCGTGGGCTGCCCTGGTTCTGCATCGGGCTGTGCGGCGGCATTTGGGGCGCGGGTCTGGCGCGCACACTGGCGCTAGAATTACTCACCTCACCGGATAGGCGCGCGTTTTTCTTCGGCACCGTCGGCGTAGGGGTGATGAGTCTTCTCGGCGCAGCGGTGGTGATAGCGGTCAGCCGTCAGCTTTCAGCCGTCAGCCGTGACACGGCGGGGTGGGATCTTGCGATTGGGTATCTGCCGTTGCTCCTCCCCGCAGTGGATGTGTTCAGCGGAACATTCCAGCCATGGCGCGGGCCAGTCTTGCTGCTCGGCGGTCTGGCGCTGACACTGCTCAATACACGGCGCGTCCCCGCAAAGCGACATAGCCTCTCTCATCGTGCCGGCTTCGTCATCGCCGTGGCGCTGCCGCTGCTCGTCTACCTGACCGGTCTTTCCCCCTACGTCGGGCGCGCCGATACCTTCGAGTTCCAGGTGACGGCGTTGCGGCTGGGCATCGCCCATCCCACCGGCTACCCGCTTTACGTGCTGCTGGGCAAACTCTTCACGCTGCTACCCTTAGGCACGCTGGCGTGGAAGGTCAACCTCACCTCTGCCGTTTGCGCCGCCGGGGCCACAGGACTCGTCTATCTGCTCATCTACCGGATAACACGACATTCCACCATCGCCGTGTTGGCTGCACTGGCGCTGGCCTGGTCCTCCACCGTTTGGTCACAGGCCGTCATCGCCGAAGTCTACGCGTTGAATCTGCTTTTCGTCGCTGGCGCGCTCTGGCTTATCCTGGACATCCTCGAAGAGCGTTCCATGCCCGCCACACTCTGGCGCGCAGCGTTGCTCATGGGCCTTTCACTCACCAATCACATCACGATGGTGATGCTCATCCCCGCATTAGGATTGGCCTGTCTGCTGCGCTGGCCTCGTCTGCGCCTGAACGATTGGCTCAAAGCAGCGGGGCTTTTCGCGTTGGGATTGGCGGTCTACGCCTACATCCCCCTGCGCTGGCCAGCGCTCCACGATGGGCAATGGATGAGCCTGCCCGAATTCCTGGCCTACATCACCGGGCGGCAGTTCGGCGGCGCGCTGCAACTGGGGCTGCTGCGCGACCCCACGCGCTACGCCATCCTCTGGCGGCTGCTGCGCGGACCTTTCGGCGTGGTTGGGCTGGCGTTGGCGGCGATAGGGCTGCTGCACCTCACCGTCAAACAGTGGCGGATCGCGCTGGTGAGCCTCGCCGCGTTCCTCCCCTATGGCTTTTACGCGCTCGTCTACCTGGTGCCCGACATCGACGTGTTCATCATCCCCGCCCATCTTCTGCTGGCGGTGTGGATAGGGATAGGCACAGCACAAATAGCGAATGGCGCATCACGAATTACGCATCACGTATCACGCATCACATATCCCGTGCTCATCCCCCTCCTAGCCTTACTGCCGCTCAGCCTGTTGTGGCGCAATCTACCGCTGCACAACGCGCGCGCTGAGGGAGAGGCAGACGAAGCCTGGGGACGGTACGTGCTGGCGCAGCCGTTGGCTTCCAATGCCGCCATCCTGGCCGACAGTGAGAAATTTCCACCGCTCTACTATCTGCAACAGGCCGAGGGCATGCGCCCCGACCTGGACATGGTGATGCGCTTCGATGAGGCCGGTTATGTCGAGGAATTGCACACGCGGCTCGCTGCCGGACAGCGCGTCTACCTGGCGCGTTACCTGCCGGGCATGGACGCTTACGGTGTGAGCGCCGTGGGGCCGCTGGTGGAGATCGCGCCGCCGGAAAAGGTCGCACTCGCACCTGCCACACCTATGATGTTCGACGACACCCTGGCCCTGATAACTCACAAGCTAGAGATTGACCCGCAAGAACGCCGGATGCACCACCTCACGCTCACGTGGGAACCTGCCGCGCCCGTGACGCAAGATCTGATCGTGCAACTGCGCTTGCTCACCCCCGATGGCAAGATCGCCTGGAGCAGCGGCGGTCAGCGCCCGGTCAATGGCTACTCGACCACCCAGGCGTGGCGTGCTAGCCAGCGCATCGACGACTACTACGCGCTGGCCTGGCCTGACTGGGTACCCGGCGGCGACTATCGCCTGGAGATGGCTCTCGCGCCACGCTTCAGCACCGATCTACTCGCGCCGGGTTGGGTTGCACTGGACAAACTCGCGCTTCCTTGGGCCGTCGCGCCACGCGGCTCAACGCAACCCGCGCTTTTCTATGGCGCACTCTGGCTAGAGGGCTACGATCTGCCCGGTGAGGTCGCGGCGGATAGTCCACTCATATTCACACTCACCTGGCTAGGGACTGGCGACCTACCGGAGGACGCTCAGCCGCACTTCTATTGGATGCCGCTGGACAATGCCCGGTGGGAACCGCCTATCATACCGGAGTCGTTACCACCCAACATCTGGCCGGAAAACCAGCCTGTGCAACAACGCTATACCGTCAACCCACAGTGGTTGCCGGGACAGTATCGCCTTTGGGTGGGATGGAGCGCGGCGGGCAGACCGCTTACCGCGCGATGCAGGTGGTTAGCGCGCCCGGACGTTCAGTGCGCGCTAGGCAATATCACCGTAGGGCCTTCGGCGACAGGATTGGCGAACTTCGGCGGGCAAGTGATGCTGGTCGATGCCGCGCTCGACGCCGCGAATCCCGCGCCCGGCGCAACGCTTCCACTCATGCTGCGCTGGCGGGCGTTGCGCGCGCTCACCGAGAACTACACCGTGTTCGCACAGATCGTCGGCCCAGAAGGCAAGCTCTACGGGCAAGTGGATAGCTGGCCCGTCTACGGCACCCGTCCCACCGGCGGCTGGCGCAGCGGGGAAGAGATCAATGATCCATACCAGTTGAACCTCGCGCCGGATGCGCCGCCGGGCGAATACCAGGTCATCATAGGATGGTATCTCTTGGGAACTATGGAACGGCTAGCCGTGCTGGATGCAAATGGACAGGCGGTCGGTGATTACTATGTGGTAGGGCGGTTTACAGTAGGCGAATAACACATGGCGAATGGCGAATGGCGAATGGCAAATGGCAAGCGGTGGGAGTGGGCCGTGCTAGTCGTTATCCTGCTCGCGGCGGCATTTTTACGCCTCTACCGCCTCGACGCCGTCCCACCCGGGCTGACTCACGACGAGGCCGGGCACGTCCACGACGCGACCGCTATCGCTGGCGGCGCGCGGCCCATCTACCAGACGGTAGGGTATGGCCGCGAACCGCTCTACGATTACCTGGGCGCTGGTTTGATTGCAATCGGCATCCCGGCTGTTACCTCACTCCGTTTGCTCTCCGTGGTGGCGAGCCTGATTACCCTGGCCGTCACGTTCCTCTGGACGCGCGAGGCCTTCGACGGCCCCACCGCGCTACTCGCCACGGCTCTACAGGCCGCCTCGTTCTGGTCGCTGGCGGTGAGCCGGCAGGCACTGCGTTCCAGCCTGCTGCTTCCATTGTTTGCCGTCGCGCTGTATCTTTTCTGGCGCGCTGTCTATCCGTCTCCAACAACGCGCGGAACTGACGATCCGCGCGAAGCCTCGGGCGATAAGTCGCGTAAACCGTGGGCATTGATGCTGTTTACACTGCTGCTTGGCGCGACGCTGTACACTTACATCCCGGCGCGGGTGGTGTGGCTGCTGTTCCCTGCTTTTCTGATCTACCTGGCGCTCTACCATCGACCGGCCTTCCGCCGGATCGCCATACCGGCACTCGTCGCGATTGGTGCCGGGCTTCTGCTGTCGGCGCCATTGTTTCTCTATCTGCACGCCAATCCAGGCCTCGAACAACGCCTGGATATGCTCGATGAGCCGTTGCGGGCACTCGCCGCCGGAGATTTCTCGGTCGTGCTCAAGCGTGCCGCGAGTTGCCTGGCGGCGTTTGTCGTCCCGGGGCAGGGCGACGACTTCCTGGCCTACAACACGCCGGGCCGCCCGTTCCTCGACCCGATCACGGGTGGGCTATTCCTCGCCGGTGTAGTGATTTGCCTGATCCGCATGCGCCACTCCGGATATGCGATGGCGCTGCTGTGGTTTGCCGTCAGCATCTCGCCCTCGCTCGTCACAGGCGCAGCCGCCAGCACGACGCGCAGCATCACGGCACTGCCGGCAACGTTTCTCTTTCCGGCCATCGCCGTTATGACAGGCGCGCGGGGGATCGTATCGGTACGACCAACGGGGATCTGGCGATCCGCTCGAAGCACAAAGAGCAAGAACGATGAAACACAGACACGTTGGCGTCGCCTGGTTGAACGCGTCACGACCGGTGTGGTGATCGTGTTCGTCATCGCCAACGGCATACTGGGCGCACGGGACTACCACGCGTGGGGACGCCTGCCAGAGGTACGCGCAGCCTATATGCACACCCTGGTACAGACCGCCGAGTACCTCGACGCAGCGCCCGAGTCCAGCCTTGTCGCCCTATCGACGGCCCTCCCCCTCGCGCCACACGACCCCTACGTGTTCGACGCCAGCCTGCGCCGCTCGGACTTGTCAATGCGCTGGTTCAACGGGCAAGGCGGGCTGATCGTGCCCAACGCCCCAACAGCGCGCCTCATCGCGCCTGCCGTCGCGCCGCTCGATCCGTACTTCGCAGATCTGCCGGGATTGGCCTTCCGCGAACGTGTGTCCATACGGCCCGACGATCTGAACCCGTTCTTCGACGTCTATGACTGGACGCCGCCGGTCACGCGCGAGGCGCTGCTCGACCGCGCCCAGGGCACATTGCTCGATCTGGCGCTGCCGGTCGACCTGGACGGCGCGCTCTCGTTGCTCGGCTACGACCTGCGCACCCCCGTCGTCGCGCCGGAGCAGACGGTTGAGCTGATCACACTTTGGCAAGTGACCGATCCGACGCGCGTGCAGCCCCGAGACCTGTCGAACGCCGAGCAAGACCTGGTGTTCTTCACGCACGCGCTCGACGTAGCGGGGACTATCGCCGGTCAGGACGACCGCCTGGACGGGCCCGCCTGGAGCTGGCAAACCGGCGACGTGGTGGTGCAGATCCACCGGTTCGCGCTGCCGGGCAGTGCGAACCCGGAGACACTAACGCTGGTCGTCGGCGTGTACCGGCGATCCGATATGACGCGCCTGCCGGTGCGTGTGGATAGCGCGCCGGTCGGCGACGTGATTCAGCTGGCGGCGTTGGAAGTGCGCGCGCCATGAGTGTTAGGCATCTTAAATTCTCGGCGATCTCTGCGTGCTCTGCGGTAAATACCCCTTCGCTCGCGTAAGTCCTGTTGTCTCAAATCACAAATCGGAGTAGAATGGCGGCGTTATGACGACGAGCGACAAAACAGAATCACGCCTTTCCCCCAAACCAGCCCGCTGGTTCCGGCGGTACGCACTTCCCGCCGCGCTGCTGGCGTTGCTGTGCGCTGCCTTTTTCTGGGACGCACTCTGGCTGCCGGAGGGATACGCCCTCGGCGGCAACGACCTGACCAACATGTTCGTGCCCTGGCTGCACTTCGTGAAGACGTCGATACAGCAAGGACGATTGCCACTGTGGAACCCCACCCTGTTCTCCGGCACACCCTTCGTCGCCAATCCGCAGCCCGCGCTGTTCTATCCCCCCACATGGCTGGCGTTGCTGCTATCGCCGGCGCGCGCGCTGGCGTTGAGCCTCGTGTTCCACGTCTGGCTGGCCGGAGTGGGGATGGTCGTCTGGATGCGCTCCGAAGCGGCCTCCGAGACCGGGGCGTTCCTGGGCGCGGTGGTGTTCGCCTTCAGCGGCTACACCTTCACCCGCATCCAGGCCGGGCACGTGGGGTTGTTCAATACGGGGGCGTGGTTGCCGCTGATTTTGTGGATGGGAAAGCGCGCCATAGGCCGTCGCTCGTGGCGCTGGGCGATCCTCGGCGGGTTGCCGGTAGGAATGGCCTTTCTCGCCGGGCACACCGCGACATTCATCTACGTCGGCCTGACGCTCGCCCTCTACCTGGCGTTCTGCGCCTGGCGCGCCGCGCCTGACCTGCGGACGATACTCAAAATCCTGCTGCCGCCTCTGGCGCTGATGACCGTCGTGGGCCTGGGACTGGGTGCAATCCAACTGCTCCCTCTGGCCGAGTTGACCCTGCACTCCAACCGCCAAACGGTGGATTACGCCTTCGCCGCCCGTTTCTCGTGGCCGCCGGGCTACGTGCTCACCCTCCTCATCCCCAACTTCTTCGGCGAGCCCGCGCGCACCGGCTACTGGGGCGACGGCGTCTACGACGAGGTCATCTTCTACGTGGGCCTGCTGCCGCTGCTGCTGGCGGCGCTGGGTGCGCGGACACGCCATCGCCTGACGCCGTTCCTGGTCGCGCTCGGCCTGGGCGCGCTGCTGCTGGCGCTCGGACAATATGGCGTGCTGCACCCGCTGTTCTACCGCTTCGTGCCATTGTTCAGCATGATGCGGGCACCGGCACGGGCGGGGTTCCTCTTCACCTTGGCTGCCGCCGCCCTCGCCGGGCTCGCATTGACGGCGCTCAACGCTGCCGAAGAACGCGCGCGGCTCCTCGGCCCGCTGAAATGGTCGTGGGTTTGGCCGGTGACGGGCGCGGCGGTGCTGCTGGCGATGGTTGGCTTTGCCGCCTTCGCCTGGGGACGCGAAGCCAATCCAGCCGCCGGACGGCTGTGGCACACGGCCAACCAGATCGTGTTATTCGTGCTGTTGCTCATCCCTGCGACGGCCTGGCTGCGCCAGGCCGTCGCGCCCGGCAAACGCCTATTGGCCGGCGCGGCAATTGTCCTGGCGCTGGTGGATTTGTGGACCTTCGGTGGCAGCATCGTCACGGTGAAAAGCGCGCCGGAGAACGCCTACTGGCGCATCGTGGCGCACGCCATCCCCGATCCGCAGGCCGCGCGGGTGCTCCCCTGGGAGTTGGGCGACTTCGACCAGAACGGCGGGATGCCCTACGGCCTGCGCAGCATCACCGGCTACGATCCGCTGATGCTCGAACGCTACCAGGCCTTCATCCACTCACGCAACGATCCTACCGCGCGCACGTTCGATCTGCTGAACGCCGGTTATCTGGTGACGACGGCCCCGCAAGCCTTCCCGGACACACCGGAATCCCCACGCCTTCTGCACGAGGAATCCGGCGTGTGGATTTACGAGCGCCCCACCGCACTCCCCCGCGCGTGGGTGACGACACAGACGGAAGTGCTCGACGACGCCCGTATCCTCGCCCGGATTCACGCGGCGGACTTCGATCCTCGCACGACGGCGTTGATGGCGACCCCGACAACGTGTGCGAGCACCGGCGAACCGGGACAAGCGGATGTCATCGGCGACACCGGCAACCGCATCGAAGCGCGGGTGCAGGGCGGCGGCGGGATGCTCATTTTCAGCGAGGTGGACTACCCGGGCTGGCGCGCGTTCGTCGATGGAAACGCCGTCCCGCTGATCCGCGCCGACTACGTGTTGCGCGCGCTCTGCGTCCCCGCAGGCGACCACGAGGTCACGCTCGTCTATGACCCACCGCTGCTGAAGATCGGCGCGGGCATCACCGGGTTGACGTTGCTGCTGCTTATCGGCGCAATTATTGCGCTTCGACGGAAATAGGGCCGAGAAGCACCCGCTCTTCGAGATAATGCCCGTCCTCGGCAATGACCGGCAAGCGTCCCGTCTCCGAATGGAACAGTCCCACCTGTAACGGATAGCTGCCGGGCGGCGTCTCCGGAAGCAGCGTGATGGGCCGGGTTACCGTCACCACCTCACCAGGCGTCCACAGTATGCCTCCGCCATCGTGACTGCCCCAGACGCGGTACGCGGCATCCAGGACCTGGGCGAAGATGGCGTAGTCATGGCGCGGCTCGGCAAGCACTTGCCAGTACAACGTCGCCGTGAAGGTTTCGCCTGCGCTCAGGCTGCGCGATTCGAGCGTATAGCCGATGAAGGCGATCTCACCGGCGAAGTTCGCAAATTGCGCGTTCGGCCACTCTCCGGGCAAAGCTGCGATTTCCACCTCACCGGCCTCAAGCCCCTGATCGGGCAAGATGACGCCATTCACGACCAACGGTAAGCGTCCCCACTCCGGCTCATACAGGCCCAAATGCACCGTTGCCCGGTTCGGCGTGTAGGTCGATGCGGGTACGTCGAGCCGGTAAGTATCGACGAATGCACGGCCGGCGCGCCAGGACGTGGTCGGAGCGCGCCCCAAGCCCGGCCAGGTATCGCGCTGCGTCACCACTGCGCCAGCCTCGTCGATCAAGTGGATGTAGACGGCATACGGGCGCGCGGTGCGTTGCAGTGGTTCCCACGTCACCTGCACCCACACCGGTTCGCCGGGACGCACCTGCACCGGGCTGACCTCCACCGCTAATATACGGGCCACATCACCGAACTGTGCCATCGGGGTATCTCCGGATGTTCGGGAGACTGCTGCGCGCGACGGATAACGCACCGCAGGCCAGAGATAGCCGCCCAGCGCGATGCCGAGCAAGAGGACCATCAACGCAGCGATAATTACAGCCGTACGTGCCGGGGTCCGCAGCCAGCCGCTCAGGCCTCCCACAACGACGATCGCAAAGGCTGGTAACGCTGGAAACAAAAACCGTCCCATCGCCCCGGCCGGTTGGATGAGCATGTAGTACAAGACGATGGCGCTGTACAGGACGGTGGTCAGGATCAACAAGAACGCGATCTCCGGGGCGAACCGCCGCCGGCCGGGCAGCACGTAGCCGAGCAAAGCGACAGCACAGACAACCAAAATAGCGGTATACACACCTTGCGGCAGCGGGATTTGCCCGTAGCCAAAGCGCCCCCACAGACTGGCCCACAGGTACGGCAGACCCTGCCCAATGGCCCACCAGTTGTCGCGGGCCGAACGCCCGGCCCACAGTTCGTTGACGACGCGCATGCCGGTCGGATCGCCGTAGAGCACCCAGTTGCGGACGAACCACCACCCGGCCATCAACAGAGCGATGCCGCTCACCACGAGCAGGCCGCTCATCCAACGGCGCACCCACGCGCAGCGCCTTTGCAGCCGGGGTTTTTCCTGCCACGCTTCCCACAACAACGCCAGGGCAACCGGCAGCCCAGCCGCGGCCAAGTGGAGCTTGGCCAGCAGCGCGCAGCCGTAGACGACGCCCAGCGTGATCACCGTGCGACGGTCCGCACCGCTTTGGACGATCCGTACGCACAGGAGCAGCACCGCCGCCCCACACGCGGCTGCGACGACGTCGTTGTTGATGGCGGCGCTGGTGTAGATGAACTGGGGATTAAACGCGACGAGCGCCGCGCCGCCCAGGGCCAACCCCGGCGCATCCGGCCACACGCGCCGCCCGATCCGGTAAGTCAAGGCCACGGTAAGCGCGCCCAGCAGGACGTTGACCCAGCGCGGGATCATCGCCGCCAGGAAGCCCTCGCGGAAGGGGAAGCGTTCGGCGTCGCCGTGCCAGTATTGCACTTTGTTGTCCACGCTCACTTCCCAATTGCGATAGCCCCAAAAGGGATTGATGGGATGGTCATACGTGCTGGTGTGGGGGGAAGGAACCCACGCGCTCGCCAGTGCCGCCAGCGCGTAATAGAGGGGCGGATGGTGGCTTTGTGAACGCACTTCCTCCTGCCCCTGGATGGGCAATTGATGCTCGGTGACCAGTTTGCGGACGTAGCGGTAGTGGCGGATTTCGTCCGGGGCTTCGAACAGCGGGTTGACGAGACTCAACGTCGCCGCCAGCGCCACAAAAGCGAGCAGCAGTCCTGCAAATATGCGATCAGGCTTCATCGCTTACTTCTCGTCTCCACAGGCCGGCGAGGCCTTCCACCAGGTATATTGCCAGGCCGATCAATCCTATAGCCAGCATCACCGCGTACACCGCGAGTGTCAGCCCGGCAGCGGCAGCCGCAGGCACGCCAACGGAGCCGAAGAGAGGCTGCGCCACCCAATCGCGCGCGCCCAGGCCACCGACGGAGATGGGGATGAGCAACGTCAGTGAGAGTAGCGGCACAAAGACAAAGTAGAAGCCGAGCGGCACGTCGATGCCCACAGCGAGGCCGCACAGCCAATAGACGGCGATGTTCACCAGGTTGAACAGCGTAGACAGCGCCAACGCTTGCCAGATCGCCCGCGCACCGGAGCCAGAGACGGCAGCGTAGATGTCCGCCAGCTTGCCCTGTCCGGCGAGTGACAGTGCCGGTGGCATTCGAGCGGTGAGGCGCCGTAACAGTCGGCCTTCCAGAAGCAACGCGCCGCCGAGCAAGCCTCCCACCGCGACCACGATAAACGTCCCCACCAACCAGGGCGCTAAACCACGGGTAAACGGCAAGACAACCAACCCTAGCGCCATCAGTGAAAGGATGCCCGTGAGCCGGTCCACGATGACGGTTCCTATGGCAGCCGAGCGCTGTTCTTGCTGCGCCAGTTCGACCACCCGCACCACGTCGCCGCCGAAGCCGGAGGGGAGCACGGCGTTGAAGAAGTTGCCGACGAGGTAGAGCTTGAGCAGAAGTCGCAACGGCGGGGTTACGCCCAGACCGTGGAGCAATGCTCGCCAACGAAACACACGGATCACGATCCCCAGGAGAAAAAACAAGCACGCCGCCCCCACATAACCGGGGGCGGCGTCTTTTAGCACTTCTACAACATCTGCGCCGCCAACTTCGCGCAGTAACAAAGCGAGTGCCGTCGCACTCAGGGCGACACGAAACAGGCTCGCCCAGAGACGGCGAGACGTCACTGTTGCGCCTCTGCGCAATCCGGATCATAGCGGAAGTAATCGATCCGCAGATCCACCGGCGTCGCCTCCCAACTACCGCCCATCAAACCGATGTGCTGACGCGGGAAAAAGGAAATGGACCTCGAATCCAGCAATACCCCGTTCGCATAAGAGTCCACCGACGAACCTCGCACCACGACCTTGAGTGTGTTATAATCTGGGCCGCTATGGATGGCGGGATGCATATAGCCGTCATCGTACCACGGGAGCAGGAAAATCTTCTTGTTGGTCTCACAATCCCCCAGGTACACACAATGACGCCAATTGATATTGCCAGGAAAAAGGTATTTGTGGTAATTGATGACAGCGCGGTTGCGGTTGTCATTGATATTAAACGCATATAGCTCGTTAAATTCTTCATTTGCACCAAAGACAATGCCCCATCGCGCCACCCAGACCGGTGCATTGACGATCGCCGCGCGGGCCTCGATACAATACCGGTCGGGAAGCGGGTAGGCTTCCGGCGGCAACGGCGCTTCGACCGCCGGCCACACCCAGAAGGTATCCACCTCTCCGGGTGGATAAGATCCGCGATGGCGCGGAACATAAATCTGGTAATGGCCGTCCACATAATTGAGATTCGCGACGACCTCCCAACCGGGATGATTGACATCCCAGAAATTATACCGCTCCGCGTCGCCCGTGAGCCACCCACTGGCGGGGTCAGAAAAGCCGTCGAAGAACGCGCGATTCACACGCAAACCAGGTAGGTTGGCCCATTCACCGTTGCCATACGCATTCTTGCCGCGCACACGATAGTAATACAAGCCACTGGGTTTGTCAGCAAAAGTGTAAGTTCCTTGCGTGGTGAGGTAGATTGCCGGATCGCTAAAGGCTGCATTCAACGATTCCTGCAACTCATAACTGGTCGGGGCTGTCAGATCAGGATAACCGGCATAATCCCAGCTAAGCGTATAGTTCCCTTGTATATCAGGCTCGGTCGCGCTGAAATTGGTCGGCGGATAGGGCACCGGCGGCCAGCGGCGCGCGACAATCGGCAGATAGACATAAGAAATGTTGACAATGTCCAGCGTAACGGTCCGCGAGATGATGCGCTCACCGTCATCGACCCAGACGGTGTTGGCGATGTCCTGATCCAACAACATCGTCGAACTGATCATCGCCCGGAACGTGAGCGTCAGCCCCGTCTGTGCCGTGATTGGCGCACGATAGGTGATGACATTCCGTTGGGAGTCGCACGCAGGGATCGCTGTTGCCGGATCGACGTGTTCACTGCCACAAACAATCGTCAGCAAGGGTACGAGATGATCTGTAACCGTGATGCCGAGTGTGGTGGTGTTAGGATTACTTACCGTGATGACAAAAGTTACTGGATCGCCCGCGTAGAGCTTCGCTGGCATGTAGCTTTTGGAAACCTCCAACGGCTGCGGCAAAGTAACCGTGTCACTCGGATAAAGCACGGCAGCTTTAGCCCCTTCCGACGTCCCTATCGGCGACAAAGGTTGCGCTGCCGCTTGACCATAAACCGGTTGCGAGTTTGCTCGCAAGAACCCATAGAAACCCAAGCCCAACAATACACTCACAACGACAGAGCCTATCAAAAACCATGAACGTCTTCTATGCATAGCCATCTACATACTTTCTCCTCTCCCAAAAGTTTTCAAGCTATATCTGAGGGAACAATCATCACACAACGATTGTTCCCTCAGATTACTGACAACGTTATTTATCAGTTACGCGGAAATTATCGAAGCGTGACTGTACTGGCGTAATATCCCAGGAGCCTGTGATCAACCCGACGTGCGGTTCGCCCGGCAAACCACTCTTGAACGAGTAGGTGCCGATATAGTAGCCGTTAAAGAAGACACTGAATTGGGTATTACGCACCTCAACCCTAACCGTAACATCTTTATCATACCCAGCCTGTAAGCCAGGGCAAGGGGGATCGTTCCAGCCACCCCAGTTACGATACACAAATTCGTCATTCTCGCCACGCGGCAGATAGGCGGCAGGTACATAGGGATGGTGACCAAAATCGGTGGTGTAATTGGTGTAACCGCTGATCGCGCAACGCCCCTCGAAGTTCCACTCCACGGCATGGAAGGTCTCAAAATATCCTGTCCCTCCGTCCGTGCGCGTGCCGAGGAAGACCAATCCGGCCTTCCCCTGCGCGGGCGAGTAGCCCCCTTCGTCCACAGCCTTGACGAAACGATGTGTCACCTCCAGATCATAGCTGCGGTCGGCGTGCGAATACGGAGCGGGCAGCAAGCCCATACGTTGGTTGTTCAAGCCATATGTATTCAAGAGGATTTTCATGCGATAGTAACCACTATCATAGTTCGCATCCAGCACACCTCTGCCGTCTATGTAGTAGACTTTCTTCGGCCAGCCACTGTTGGGATTGGAGAAATTGTCGTAGAAACCCTTTGCTTTGACGATGACGGTCTGCACGTTGCTCCACGAACCGGCACCATAGTCGTTATTGCCTCGAACGCGGTAGTAGTACGTACCCACGGCTTTGTCCGTATACAACTGGGAGAGCGTGGTCGCCGGGAAAGTCAGTTCCGTCGGCGATGTGAAGCTCGCATTCGTCGCTTCCTGGAACGTGTAAGATGTTGGCTTGTAAGGATCGGTGGCCGGAGTATAGCTCCAACTGAGTTGGTAATTGCCGTAGGTGTCGTTGCTGGGCAGGGTGAGCGTCGGCGGATAGGGTATCGGCGGATAGCGCCGCATGAGCAAAGGCAGGTAAACGTAGCGCGTGCCGTTGCGGATCGTCACAAGAATGGTATCGATCTCACCGTAATTGCCGCCAGCATCCTGTGAACGCGCCTCGATGGTGTAGACAGCGTCATCCTCTTGCGGCAGAGACCAGGTATAGTCCCAGTCCCAATAGCCACCAGCGTTCTCCGTCACTGTCGCAGCTTGCCATACCCCACCGTTGATGCGTACAAAAACGGAAGGAATCGCTGCCGAAGCCATCTCGGTAGTGGACGGCTCGAAACCTGCGGCTAACTGCCCCAGCAACGCCGGTGTGACAACCACCGAGTGGACGTCACTCCAACGGCTGGTCCCCTGCGAATTGACTGCGCGCAAGCGATAGTAGTAAGTGCCAGGGCTTTTTCCGGTGACGTAATGATAGTCAAGTGCCGTGGTAGGCGTATAATCAACCAGGTTTTCGTCAAAGTACGGACTGGTCGATTCCTGCAAATGGTAGGCCAGCGCGTCGACTCCCTGAGTCCAATTGACGAAGTAGTTGCCGCCAGATGGGGTACTGATGGAGTCAATCACCGGCGTCGCCGGGAATCCCGGATCGTTGCTGCTATCCCAGGCGTAACCGCTGATGACAAAGTCGGTGCCGGGGTTTGCAGTTATCAACGTCCCACTGACGGGTTGGCGAATCTGCACAACGGGGGCATCCGTTATGGTGATGGCCGCAGAACGCGTGAAGGAGAGACCGCCCTCGGTGATGGTCGCGGTGTTGGTGATCACGTCTTCAGGAGACACGGTGGTGGTCACTGTGGCCTGGAAAGACAACGTCACTGTGTCGCCAGCGGCGATAGGATTAACGGTGAATTCCACGCCGCTTCCGGAAGGGAGACCAACACCAGCGCCCTCCGGAATCACCCGCGCGCTAAAACTCACATAGCTCAACTCCGGGGTCAGAGGATCATACACCTCAATATCCGTTGTCGTGCTGAAGCTGTCATTGTTCAAGACAATGAAATAATCTACCGTGCCACCAGCTCCCACGTTACGTGGGTTTGCATCCTTATAAGATGTGTTTAGCAGCAACGTCCCCTGGGCACGCGCACTATGAACGCCTGCCAACCAGACCAACCCCAGCAGGATGGCCCCAGCAAGCGTCATCAGGACAAATACGTGCCTCTTCTTCGCATATTGCTGATTCATATCAAACTCCTTTCGATTTGTCTTTGCGTTTCTGTTTTCTAGCAAGGAAATCGCCGTGCGAGAACGTCTCGGCACGGCTCAGTGCGGCATAGACGGAAAACACAGCATCATATATACCATAGGTGACACAATCCGCAACTTTAGAAAACAGACTATGGCTTACCGAGGTCGCAGAAAGTGTTTAGAGGACTTCCGCCAGTGTAATCCGGTTGTATAAATCCTCCTCCGATTGCGTCACCACTTCAAGATAATTGTCCGTCAGTCCGCGCCAATAACCGGCCTCGTCCCGCTGCTCCCATAACACAGGCAGCATTTGGCCGATGAATTTAAGACGATATTCCGCCGCCAATTGTTCCCCTAACGCGCGCATCCGCGCGGCACGCTCCGTCCGTACCGCAGCGGGGACAGGGTCCGGCAGACGAACGGCCGGCGTCCCCGGACGCGCGGAGTATGGGAAGACATGCAGGCGGGCGAACGCCATCCGCGTCACAAAATCCAGGCTCGCGGCGAAGTCCGCCTCGGTCTCGCCAGGGAAACCCAAGATCATGTCGGTGGTGATAGCAATGTCGGGGGAAACGGCGCGTGCGGCCTCCACCAGCGCCGCGAATTGCGGCGTATCGATACGACGGCCCATGCGCTTGAGTACGGCATCCGAACCGGACTGCAGCGGTATGTGGAGTTGGCGGCACAGGCGCGGATTCTCCCACTGCCGCAGCAGCGCGTCACCCACGTCCCAGGGTTCGACCGAAGAAAGCCGCAGACGTGGCACGTCAGTTGTCTGCAAAATAGCTTCTACCAACGTCGCCAACCCCGCTGCCAACCCTAGATCGTGACCGTAAGCGCCCAGGCTCACGCCAGTGAGCACGATTTCCTGCGCCCCCTGCGCGACCAGTTCGCGTGCGGCCTGCACCGCATCAGCTAACGAACGGC
This sequence comes from Anaerolineae bacterium, assembly GCA_049975385.1. Lineage (GTDB taxonomy): Bacteria > Chloroflexota > Anaerolineae > B4-G1 > SLSP01 > DSWT01. The sequence goes on from JBNGDO010000034.1 coordinate 21,936, forward strand.
TGTGCGCTGGCCCACGCAACACCCGCGTGATGCAATAGGTGCAGGCGTGATCGCACCCGTCCTGCACGGCGAGGAAAACGCGGGTGTGCCCCCAGCGGCCCGGCGACCAGGCAGCAGGTACGGCGTCTACGCCGGTGATGATCTGCACCGTGCGAGCCTTGTCGGCGTTGGGGATAGCCCACGTCACACCTGGGAACGTGGCAGCGCGCGTCACGTCTTCGGTAACCCAGCACCCGATGACGGCAAGGTTGGCTTTAGGGCTGAGACGATGAAGTGTGCGCAGGCGGTGACGGCTCTTGCGCGCCGCTTGCGCGGTGACCGCGCACGAGTTCAGCACGATAACGTCTGCCGTTTCGGGTGCTGAGACGACGTCATAACCGGCCCCGGCAAAACGCCGCGCCAGGATTTCCGTTTCTGCCGTGTTCAGGCGGCAACCCAGGGATTCCAGGTAGACCTGCATCAACGCGGATTGCGAACGGCGATACCAGCGGCTTTCAGACGGGAACGGATCTCGTTGAGGATGTACTGCGCTTCTTCCTCATCATCGTCGTTGATGGCGATGATGCCTGTGTAAGGATCGGCGAGAATATCACTTTCAGGTTGGTATTCACGTTCAAACGCATACAGCGTTTCCCAAACGTGGGACTCAAACTGGGGGGATTTGAAAGCAGGAACCATCAACGAACGGGCCGACAAAACAGCACCGGTATAATAGTCGTCACCCTCAACATAGGCATCATCGCCGAAGTCGTCCAATTGTTTCTCCGGTACCGGAGGTAGGGGAAAAAACAAGAAGAAAATAGCGGTTACGGCGACCAGCCCCAGCCCCGCGATCACATACAAGAATCCCTTGAACAATGCCTGAAAGAAAGCACGTCCGCCGGGCGTGGGGAAATGCCACAAGAAGACCAACAACGCGCCGTATAACACCACGATCATCAAAGCGCGTGCCCAGGGATAGCGATAAGGTTTTTGTTCGGTATCGGTAGATGACTTTTCCATACATTTTCGCCGTCGCTTATTGCGTCGCTCACTGTGTCGCTTACTGCAACGGCTGAACCTCCAGATTATCAAAATCAATGACCACATCGGCTTCATTAAATGCACCGGCGTAGAGGCCGATGTCGCCTTTGGTGAGCTGCGCGTCTTCGACTTGCAACACTTGCGTCCCATTAACACTGAAAACAAAGGTTACCCCTTGGGCTTCGACCTCCAACACATTGGTCGCCGCACCCTGATGGATCGCATCACTCGGCATCCAATCCGAGCCCAAGAGATTCCACGAGCCACTGCTGTACTGGGCCGCTCGCGCATATCCATCGCCGCTGATGGAGAACACGTAGAACTGCTGATCGCCGGCCATACGCGCCAGAACGCCATATTCATTATCATCTGGGCCAGAAACCTGCGTTGCTTCGACGGTGAGGTGGAAATCGCTGTAGTTTCGACTTGCCGCCGCCCACGCCACCTGCCCTACCTCAAATATATGGATGCGCAGCACGCCATCCGTCACCGCAACAGACGCCGCAGCGTCGGCGCTCAATTGCCAGTCACCTGCGTCATCGAATGTCTCGTTCCAATGACCGTGCTCACGCGACCCACATGCAAGCAATATGACGGCAAGAACACACAACGTTACAGCCAACAGCCAGCGTCGCCGTCCACGGTTACAGATCATGGCTTGCCCACCTGCAGATCATCGAACCACACAATCGTACCGCCCTGGCGCAATGTGCCGGCGGCCATACCGACGTCACCACGTTCGAGCGTATCATCCTCCACCTGCGCCGCTCGCTCGCCATTGATGTACAGGCTGAGCTGCTTCCCTTCGCAGACAGCCCGGATGCGATTCTCACTGCCATCGAGGCGAATCAACGATGAGCGCAACATCCCTTCTCCAGTCAATGGTTGTAGCTCTCCTTCGGCGTCACGGCGGAAGATGGCGTAGTACCCATCGGTACTGATGGCGAAATAATAGAACTCACCCTCGGTGTAACGGCAAAAGACCCCGTAGTGATTGTCTGCCACGCCCTCGGAATGGACCTTAACGTCCACATCTGCATCCTGGTACGTGCGACCAGACGCGGCCCAGACGAACCACTGCGATGCATCGATCTGCATCAGATAGCGCCCTTGCTGGTAGCCGCGTACGTACGTCTCGTGCGAGGCTGCACCCCACCCGCTCGCCGGATCGGAGAAATCATCTGTGAAAGGCGCGGCAGTTCTCGCACAGCCTGCCAGAATCAAAATAACTGGCAACAAGAGCAGACTCCATCGCATTCGCACGTTCGCACCTCCTCCGGCAATAGTCGGATAATCTTTAGTCAGGTAGTCTCTAGTCGGGTAGTTGAGCGCCACATAGACATTATACAACAGAATGGAGAATGGAGAATGGAAGAATGGGAGATAAGCCCTGAATTGACTCGCTGATTCACTCATTCACTCATTCACTCATTCGCTGATTCGCCGATTCGCCGATTTTGAGCTTTCGGACTTTCGTGGTAGAATCCTCCCGAGAGAGCTTGCCCCTGTAGCTCAGTTGGATAGAGCATCGGCCTCCGAAGCCGGTGGCCCGCGTTCAAGTCGCGGCAGGGGTACTACAAGCGGCCCGCGTCATCCGGCGGGCCGTTTTTGTTTGGCCCTCTTACGGTTTTGACCCCGCCTAACTTGGCGCTATACTCATCTTGTTCCATCCGATCAATCTATTGAACCTTTTCAGGCAGGAGGAAAACACCATGAATGTAACGTCACAAACGGCTATTCCCTGGCGCGGTATCCATCTGATCGTCGGTAGCAACGCGCAGATGGAGGCGCTGGCGGGCGAAGTCCCGACTTTGGCGGGGATGGGCACCAACGTGCTCATGACGGAGATCAACTACAGCTACGCCTATGTCTCCCACCCGGAACTGCGCACCGACGATCCTCTCACGGAGGACTACGTGCGCGCACTGGTCGAGATATGCCGCGAGCACAACGTCCGGCTGATCCCGCAGTTCCAATGTCTGGGGCACCAATCGTGGAAAGCCAGTACCTTCCCGCTGCTGGTCAAATATCCGCAATTCGATGAAACACCAGGCCAGTTCGCCAACAACGCCGATATCTACTGCCGCAGTTGGTGTCCGCAGCACCCGGAGATCAACCCCATCATCTTCGACCTGTTCGATGAGTTGATCGACGTTTTCGAGGCCGACGCACTGCACGTGGGCATGGATGAAGTCTTTCTCATCGCTTCGGAGTACTGCCCGCGCTGCAAGGGACACGATCCGGCGCGCCTGTTCGCGCAAGCGGTCAACGATTATCACGCGCACCTCGTCGGCAAACGTGGCGTCGAGATGCTGCTGTGGGGCGACCGGTTACTGGATGCCGAAGCCACCGGCTATGGCGTGTGGGAAGCTGCCGCGAACGGCACGCATCCCGCCATCGATATGATCCCGACCGACATCATCATCTGCGATTGGCACTACGAGCTATGCGATAGCTATCCCTCAATTCCGCTGTTCCTGGAGAAAGGCTTTCGCGTGCTGCCGGGTGGTTGGCGCAATGTCGAGGCCACGGAGCGCCTGATCGATTACGCGCAGCAGCATCGCGACGAGCGGATGTTGGGACATCTATGTACGGTGTGGGGTGCGGCACAGCCCGGCGCACTAGCTGATTTTCCGCCCGTCCGTGCGGCGCTGGCAAAACTTGTCTGACCCCGGAAGAAGATTTTCACACGATGGTTACGGTTTGGTTTGCTTGTAAGGAAGGAACTGATAATGAGCAGAGAGACAACAGAAACCGGTGCAGGGGCACAGTGGTTGGTGGAACGCGAAGCGCTACAGCAACGTATAACTGAGCTGGAAGCACAACTTGCTGATGCGTACGTCGACCTGGGACGACAACTTCGCTTCACTGAAGGACTACTCGCCGCCATACCAACACCGGTCTTTTTCAAAAATGTAGAGGGACGGTACCTAGGTTGCAACGACGCCTTTACAGAACAAATGGGCGTGAGTGCAACAGAGATAAAAGGCAAAACTGCTTATGACCTATGGTCCAATGAGCACGCCGAGTTCTACCACCAAAAAGACAGTGAAATCCTGCAATGCCCCGAACGTCAGGTCTACGAGTATGTTATACGCGACAAAAACAGTGTAGACCACAGCGTGATCTTTGCCAAAGGCCCTTTCTACGATGAAACCGGTCAAATCGCCGGACTGATCGGCGCGTATGTGGACATTACCGAGCGCAAGCAGGCCGAGGAGGCGCTGCGCGCCAGCGAAGAAAAATATCGCACGCTCATAGAGAACTCCAACGACGCCATTTACGTGCTCTACGGCAATCAATTTGAAATGATCAACCCTCGCTTCGAAGCATTGTTTGAGGTCACAGCGGAAGAAGTCCACGCCCCGGACTTTGATTTAATGTCCCTGGTAGCACCCCAAAGCCGTCCGCTGGTAGCCGAGCGACAGAGAAAATTGCAGACCGGCGAAGCATTGCCGCTACGCTACGAATTCACCGCCCTTACCCGCGCCGGACAAGAAATTGAGGTCGAGGTCTCCGTTTCACATATCGCTTACCGCGATGGATTCGCCACCCAGGGCATCCTGCGCGATATCAGCGGGCGCAAGCGTATGGAACAAGCCCTGCGTGAGAGCGAGGAACGCTTCCACGAACTGGCCGACTTGCTCCCCCAGGTGGTCAGTGAAACCGACATCCATGGCAATCTGATCTATGCCAACCGTATGGCTTTTGAGCTGTTTGGTTACACGCCACAAGACCTCGAACAAGGGCTTAACATATTCCAAATGCTGGCCCCAGAAGAACACGAACGTGCCGTGCATACCTTTCAGGAAGCCATCACTGGATCGATGACGGAAAGGGGGCACGAATACTGCGCGTTACGCAAGGATGGTAGCACGCTTCCCGTTCTTATCTATACCTCACCGATCGTCCTTCAGGGACAAGTCACCGGCTTGCGAGCGCTGGTCGTGGACATCACCGAACGCAAGCAGACTGAGCAAGCGCAACAGCAGCTTCTTGAGCGCGTACAGCGACAGCAAACGGCTGTGGGTGCCCTGTCACTGCATCCGGCGTTTATCACTGGCGATGTGGATACCGCGGCACGGATCTTGACCGAAACCGTGGCCGAGATACTAGACATAGCACGTGTGAGTGTATGGCTGTTTGACGATGAAGGAACAGAGATACGCTGTCACACTATGTATCTTCGTGACGAGGATGTACACCAATCGGGTCAAGTGCTGGCCGTCGCCGACTTTCCCGCCTATTTTGCCGCACTAAAAGAGGGACGCGCCGTCGCCGCACAGGACGTGCGCACCGATTCCCACATGAATGAACTCGTTGAGACATACCTGGCCCCCAACGGCATCACATCGATGCTCGATGCAACGCTGCGGCTTCACGGCCAGGTCGTTGGCGTTATCTGCCATGAACACATAGGCGAACCGCACAATTGGCAACCGGACGAAATCGTCTTCGCAGGACAAATCGCCGATCAGATGGCCCAGGCGCTTGCTAACGCCGAACGCAGGCGAGACCAAGAGCTGTTACGCGAGCGTGAAGCCTACTTCCGCACCCTGTTCGAATACGCTGGTGATGCCATCTTTATCGAGAACGACGAAGATCGCATCCTCGACGCCAATCGCCGCGCTTGCGAGCTGCTGGGATATGCGCGTGAGGAATTGCTGCGTATGACCATCGCCGATATACAAGCTCCTGAGCGACGTGGACAGGTAGGTAGCATTGTCAAAGAAGAGCTGGCTAAGTACAAAGGCCAGCCCTTTGAAACGCTGGATCTACGCAAAGACGGTACGCGCGTGCCGGTCGAGGTAACAGCCGTTCACTTGACAACAGCTGAGGGCAACCTCGCCCTCTCCATCGTCCGCGACATCAGCGAACGCGTGCGTGTCCAGCAAGCCCTGCAGCGGGAGCGTGATCTTTTCAGCGCTCTGGCCGATGCTGCCGCGGCAGTCAGCCGCACGCTGGACCCGGATGAAGTGCTAGACTATCTCCTGGAACAGGTCAGTCGCGTTATCCCAAACGATGCCATCAACATTATGCTTATCGAACCGAATCGCAAAGTTCGCGTGGCCCGTTGGCGTGGCTACGAACGCTTTGGGATAGAGAAATTTGTCGATTCCTTGGTCTACGATCTCGATCAGGTGCCTAACCTTTCGCAGATGGCGGAGACCGGCGAGCCGATTGTCATCGCTGATACTGCGATCTATCCAGGATGGGTGCACGCACCGGAGGAGGCCTGGCTACGCGCGTATGTAGGCGCCCCCATCCGTATGCGTGATATCGTGATCGGTTTCTTGAGCGCGGACAGTGCGACGCCGGGCTTCTTCACCACATTGCACGCCAATATCCTGCGCGCTTTTGCCAACCACGCAGCCGTTGCGTTGGAAAACGCCCGATTATACCATGCCATCATGCAAGAACTTGCCGAGCGTGAACGCGCGGAGAGTGCACTGCGTGAGAGCGAGGAAAGGTACCGCAGATTATTTGAACGTTCCAACGACGCCATCTTCCTGGTCGATAGATTCACGGGACAGTATCAAGAGGCAAACGAGGCGGCAGCAAAACTCACTGGACGCTCAATGACCGAACTGCAACATCTAACCGCGCTGATTGTTGCCCCTGAAGGTGCTGAGGAACGTCTTGCGCGGATTCAGACAGCCGAACATAACCTGGAAATGGGAGAGGTGCACTATGTGCGCCCTGACGGCGTCAGCCGGACGGCACTGCTGGATATAGTCCCGCTGAACGACCAAACGGTTTTTTGCATCGCACGCGATGTCACCGAAAACAAAGAAATCGAAGCACGCTTGCGGCGGCAGGAGCGGCTGGCGGCCATCGGGCAACTGGCAGCCGGCATTGCCCACGATTTCCGCAATCTGCTCACAACGATCATCCTCTACGCGCAATTAGGACGCCGCAGACCGGACCTTTCACCGACGGCAGCGAACTATCTAGAGATTATCGTTGGGGAAGCACAGAAGGCCACCGACTTGGTCAAGCAGATCCTCGATTTCAGTCGTCGCACCGAGATTGAGCGCCACCCCCTGGACATGGTCAGCTTTGTCGGAAACGTAGTCGCCGTCTTGCAGCGCACACTTCCAGAAAACATACACATTGTGCTAGACATAGGATCAGGCCCGTGCATAATTGAAGGAGATAGTGGACGTCTGCAGCAGGTTATAACAAACCTGGCCCTCAACGCTCGCGATGCGATGCCGGACGGCGGCAGGCTGCGCATCGGAGTAAAGAGGATCACGGTCGAACCGGGCACTGCGCCACCCCTGCCGGCCATGGTGGAAGCCCTCGCACCGCCAGCCTGGATTTGTCTTAGCGTCGCAGACACCGGTATAGGCATGACCGAAGAGGTATATGCGCATCTGTTCGAACCGTTCTTCACGACCAAAGAAGAGGGGCAAGGAACCGGCTTGGGCCTGGCTCAGGTATATGGCATCGTCCGACTGCATGCGGGTCACATCGACGTGGAAACCGCTGTGGGAGAAGGCGTCACCTTCCACATTTACCTGCCGGCATCCACCCTGGGAACCGAAAAGGACGTCGAAACCACAGCGACGGCGCCAACAGGGCATGGAGAAACGCTCCTGCTGGTAGAAGATAACGCACGTCTGCGGGAAGCAGGACAAAATCTATTGACAGCTTGGGGTTATCGCGTCCTCACAGCGGCTAATGGACTTGAAGCGCTGGCGATATACCAACTCGAAGAGCACATCGCACTGCTCATTACCGACCTGGTGATGCCGGAAATGGGCGGCAAAGCCCTGGTGCAGGCGTTGCACGATATCGATCCAAGCCAGAAGGCGCTGGTGATGACCGGCTACACGATCGAAGAAAGCACAGAGAGCCTGCGGGCAGCCGGGTTCCTCGAGGTCATTCGCAAGCCGTTCGAAGCCGACAGTCTCGCGTGGGTCGTCCGGCGTGCGCTGGATGCGTGATGAAACATACGGTGTAGCAGGCATTCCCCCCTCATGCCTCTTTGACGAGACCGCGCGCCAGGTAGACCTCCGCGGCTTCGCGCACAAGGGCGGCGGTCAAGGGCGCGTCAAACTCCTGCTCCAGGCGCTTGGCAAGCGCGAGCAATTGTGGATACGTCGTGCGTCCGGGACGAAGGAGATTGTACATCGCCAGGACCTCTTCGTTGGAGATACCCGTCAGTTCGGCGGCGCGACGGAAGTTCTCCGCAAGCTGGCGATAGCCTGCGGCTTCGGCGGCGTCTGCCTGAGCCCGCAATGTCTCCGCGCTGATACGGAAATCTTCCGTCATCAACTGCCCCTTGAGGACAGCTTCCATATTCAAAGCGTTCAGCGGACGCCCGGTCGCGTTATAGATTGTCTCCTGTTTCATCAAACTCCCTCGTCATTCTCCCAAGGTGATCACGTTTAGTCCCGTTTGCCTTCACGCCAGATTACGAGATAATGATGCTCAAATGTGCTGAGCATAACTCAAACCAACAAGGAGCAATAAAGTCATGGAACTGCTACCCAAACTCACTCTCAAAGACCATATCCACTATATCATCGCACTGATTGGCGTGGGTATCTCCGGTCTGGTGGCTTTCTACGCTATCCAACAAACGCGCACGACTGTCCGCGCGATGTGCGCGTTCGTGCGTTGCAGCCAGAGAGAAGTTCGCCTCGCCGAGATCGTCACTTTGATCATATTGGGCATTGCTTTCGCGATCTATATTTTGGCAATCGAACCGCTCTACACCGAAGGCGTCAACAAAGGGCGTATCGCGCGCGCGCAGGCGCGCGGCATCCCCAGTGAAATTGCCCAAAACGCCCTGAATCGTTGGCTGTGGAAGCACGACCTGTACTACACTGCCGTCAGCTTTGTCAAAACCGTTTGGATCCCCATCGCAGTTTTTGTCATCACCTACCTGCTGAATGAGCTGTTCATCCGCCTGGTGTTGAGCTAGTGAAGTTTGCAAAGTTTGCCAATAGGTAAGGTCATTTGTTGCGCAGACATTCCCCAGTCATTCCACTTTATGCCGGATGATCGCCCCTTTATCCGCTGACTCTGCCAGCCGACTGTACAACGCCAGATACCCCCGTTTGATCTTCGGCTCCGGGCGATGCCACTTCGCCAGCCGCACGGCAATCTCCTCGTCGGTAAGATGCAGATGTAGCCTACGGTTGGGAATGTCAATCGTGATTGTGTCGCCGTCCTCGACCACGGCGAGCGGCCCGCCCTCGGCGGCTTCCGGCGAGACGTGCCCCACAAAGCATCCGTTGTTCGTGCCGGAAAAGCGCCCGTCGGTGACGAGGGCCGTGCTGAGAGCCAAGCCACGCCCGTAGAGCAGCTTCATCGCGATGTACATCTCGCGCATCCCCGGCCCGCCTTTCGGCCCTTCGTAGCGGATGACGACGACCTCGCCCGGCTGCACCTTGCCATCGAGAATCGCCTGGTTCGCCGCTTCCTCGGAATCGAAGCAGCGCGCCTTGCCCGTGAAGGTGCGCATTTCCGGTTTGATGGCTGCCGGTTTGGTAATAGCGGTATTGGGCGCAAGGTTGCCGCGCAAAACGGCGACGCCACCCATCCCCCACGGCGCATCGAACGTTTTGATGATGCGCGGATCGTGCGTGACGGCGCCGGCGACGTTCTCCGCCACCGTCTTACTGCTGACGGTCAATGCATCGCTGTGCAGCAGAGGCAGCAGCTCCTTCATCACCGCCGGGACGCCACCTGCCCCGTGGAAATCGGGCACGTTGAGTGGCGCCGCCGGGTTCATCCTGGCGATGTGCGGTGTGGAACGCGCCAGCGCCTCGAAATCATCCATCGACAGCTTCACATCCGCCTCGTAGGCGATGGCGGGGAGGTGTAGCGCCATGTTGGTCGAGCCGCCGATGGCAGTCGCCAGGCGCACGGCGTTCTCGATGCCCTTCTGGTTGATGATCATCCGCGCGGTGATACCCTGTTCTGTCAAGGCGACGATCTGGCGTCCCGCGGCCTGCGCCGAACGCAGGCGCGCAGCATGCGTCGCCGGGATCGTCGCACTACCCGGAAGACACATACCAAGCGCTTCGGCAATACAACACATCGTGTTCGCCGTCCCCAGGAACGAGCACGAACCGCAGGTCGGTGTGGCGCAGTCCTCCAACTGGTGGTACTGCGCTTCGTCGATCTTTCCGGCCATGAGCATGCCCAGTCCCTCGGTGAGCGACGTCGCATCCGCCGGACGCTCATCGAAGGTGCAGCCGCCCTCCATCGGCCCGCCGACCACGACAATCGCAGGCACGTCCAGGCGCGCCGCTGCCATCAACATCCCCGGCACGATCTTGTCGCACGAGCACAGCAGCACGACCGCGTCGAACTGGTGCGCCTGCACCATCATCTCCACGTCGTTGGCGATCAAGTCGCGGCTGGGGAGGATGTAGTGCATGCCGATGTGGCCCTGCGCGATGCCGTCGCACGGCGCCATCACGCCGAACTCCACGGGCGTCCCCCCGGCCTGGAAAATCCCCTGCTTGACGTACTCCGACACCAGGCTCAGGTTGAAGTGCCCCGGCACCACGCGGTTCCACGAGTTGGCGACGCCGATGAGCGGGCGTTCCAGATCGTAGTCGCTGTAGCCCATCGATTTGTACAGGGACCGGTGCAGCGAGAATTCAGGACGTTGTAAGACAGCTTTGCTGCGAGAAATCATTGTGCGTCCCCCTTTAAGCATGGTTTTAGGTTACAGGTTGAAAGTTGAAGGTTAAGAAACTCCGTTTGAACCGTTCAATCCGTTGAGGTTAAGCGCACGACAGCTTTGACCATCGTGCGCGCACGCACGGCCTCGAACGCAGCACCGATGTCATCCAGCGCGAAGGGATGCGCCAGGTCGAGCCACACGCTCGCGTGCCCCCAAATCGTGGGATACTGCCCCGGCCACGGAAACCGCCCGGCGATCAAATGCTGGTCCGTGCCGGTACACGTCGCGCCGTAGAGCAAGTCGCACAGCGCGTCGTACTCGCCAACTTCGGGCATCGGAATCTCCTTGACGGTCAAAACGCCCGGTCGCTCAACGATGGCAGCTTTCACCCAATCACCTCAGTTCGTCAAGACTTTTCTCGAAGAATATCATCCAATATCCGCGCGACAACATCGCGCAGCGCAGGCAAGTCACGCCGGACGGTTTCACGTACGCGCAATAGGTCTACACCGAAATAGTCGTGACTCAGTTTATCGCGCATCGCGGTGATTTCGCGCCAGGGAACTTCGGGGTAACGGTCGCGCAGAGATTGTGGTACATGCTTGGTGGCCTCGCCAATAACGTTCAAAGCACGCACAACGGCAAAGTTAGTGCGTTTATCGGCAATGAAGGTCTCCGCATCCATATCCGCAACGAATTCCTGCGCGCTTTCCGCCGCATCCAGGATGTCCCGCAGATAGTCGATATAGGTACGTTCGGGCCCGGGCTTCATACGGCGACGACCTCAGCGAGAATATGTTGTCCGATATAGGGTTTGAGGGCGCGTTTCTCAACCAGGTCAACTTTGAGGTTGAGCGCATCGCTGACCTCGTTCTCCAGGCGCACGAAATCAAACAGCGACAGCGGGCGGTCATCGAACTCGACTAAAAGATCGAGATCGCTCCCTGGCCCTTGTTCTCCGCGCACATAGGAGCCGAAAACGCCCAACGAACGAACACCATACCGCGCGCGCAGATCGGGCAGCAATAAGCGTAACTGTCGTAACAAAAACGTCAGATCTTTATCAGACATCGGTGTCCTCCTGCAAAAGCGGTCTTGACGACCATGAAGAATCTCAGTTTCTTCAAGTATATCATGCCTTGTGTGCGTCACAGTCCTGAAACGCCACCCACGCTCTCGTGGCCCAAAATCGTCGGTTACTGCACCGACCACGGAAACCGCCCGGCGATCAATGCTGATCTGTGCCGGTACACATCGCGCCGTAGAGCAAATCACACAGCGCGTCGTATTCGCCGACCTCCGGCATTGGAATCTCCTTGACGGTTAAAATGCCCGGTCTCTCGATAATGCCGGCTTTCATTTTTCCCCTTCAAGCTCTCAATTTTTCAACAATCAGCCATCGGTTCTAGACCATTGTTAGCCCACCCCTACATGTTGTGCCCACCTCCCACATACATCCGCTGGCCAGTAATCCAAGAAGCTTGGTTTGAGGCGAAGAGTACGATGGCATTTGCAATGTCTTCAGGCTTGCCAATTCGTCCCAGGGGTATTTTGCGCTCCATCCGTGCGACAGCAACTTCATCATAGCCTCCCGTCTGAACCGGGCCTGGCGACACGATATTCACTGTGACGCCATAAGGACCAAGCTCGTGGGCTGCAGCACGTGTGTAGCTCTCCATCGCATGTTTGCTCGCAGCATACGTCGTGTTCCCCAGATGAATGTACGAGTCGGTGCCGATGTTGATGATCCTGCCCCAGGTCCGTTTTGCGCGAATGTGCCGGGTGCCGAATTCTTGCATCATAAGCACAACCGCTCGCGTATTGACAGCAAAGTGTCTATCGATGCGTTCTGCCGTGGTGTCCAGCACATTGTCCGGGTACGTACAGTGAGTGGCGTTGTTCACGAGGATGTCGACCTGGCCAAAAGCTTGTTCTGCAGCGTCAAACAGGCTCGGTATTTGCTCGATTCGACCCAAGTCTAGTTCCATCGCTTCGACTTCTCCACCGCTCTCGCGTATCTCACGGATGACCCGGTCAGCATTTTGAGAGGTCTGATACTTTTTAAAAGCCATCGAAGGCGTGGTTGCCTTTTTTGCATCTTCTTCACTCACTCCGTATATCTCCGGTGGTTCGCACAGATAGGTCAAGAATACCTTGGCTCCCTGGGCGGAGAAAGCCTTCGCGGTTGCTGCGCCAATACCGAATGGGTTGTTTGTACCAGTGATAAGCATGGTTTTGCCTTCAAGGCCTGGGTCTATCATAGTGTTTTCCTCACTTTCTTCACGATACCCTGCGATCTTTCAAGGGCGGGCTAACAGCTTGTAGCCCGAAAGCTGACAACTGCTCGCTACGCCACGCCCGGCCCGCGATAATCACGCCCAAACGGCAAGCCAAACGGCTCCTCGAACGGACGGAACGGCGCCATCGCCGCGATGTCGTCCAGGCGCTTGAGCACATCCTCCGGCAACGGGCCCTTCTCCACCGCAGCAACACACTGCTCCGCGTCGAGAAGCCCCCCCCTAATCCGTACTCCTGACCCGAAGCTCCGTCGGCGGCTTATCCTCCACCATCTCCGTCTCCCGGTGGTGCAGCAACGTCGTCTGCACGATCAGGCGCAGGCGCGCGGTGTTGTCGATTTTCACGGGCGCGGGCGACGTCGGTTTGCGCTGGGCATAGCGCGCGGCGTTGCGCCCGATCTGACGGTAGGTCTCCAACGTCATATTCGGCGCCATCGAGAAGAGTTCCAGGTTCTCCAACGGCGCGAGATCGCGCTGGTGGATGACGGTCGTACCCTTCGACTGGATGCCGATAGCGACGCCGGAACCGCTCAGTTGCGCGCCCGCGTACCCGATGAAGGCGCAGTCCGAGGTATGGTGCACCCGCACGATCCGTGCAGACACGCCTTCCTCCGCCATCCCTGTCAACATCGCGCCGAGCACATCCCGCAAATCCAACCCGCTGATCGCCTGCTGAATCGCCATCCCAAACGCCGGCCCGACGGCGATGATGACTTCGGTTTCGGCGCCAACCTGCGCCGGGCCAATCTCCGCAAGCCAGGCCGGTAATCGGTAACTGGTAATCGGTAATTGGGGATTGGTAATTCGTGATTCGTGATTCGCGGTTCCCGATTCATGATTCATGATTCGTGATTCTTTCGGGTCCCACGCCTGCGGTATATTCTGCAATCGCTCCCACCGCTCGCCCTCGACGCGATAGCCCGTGCCGGGACCGGCGTAGTCGTTGGGATCGGTGAGGGCGCTGAGCACCTCAAAGCCTTCAGCGAAGATGCCCGCCGGCTGCAAATAGTCGCCGATGACGCGCTGGCGCTGCATTTCCAATAAGTTCGACGCGGCGTCGTGGTAGCCCGTCTCCGCCAGCGCCTTGATGACCTCCAACACCGTGATCGGCCCGTTGAGCAACATCTGCGCGGCCTTGATATCCGCCACCTTGTCGCGGTCGGGCATGTCCTCGCTGGTGAAAGCGGTGATCGCGCTCTGCACCTCCACCTCGCTGATGCTGGCAAAGTCGAAGGCGTCGAAAACGGCCTGCGCCGCCCGCGCCGCGCGCTCGCGCACGCGCAGGATGTTCTCTTCCGCCAGGGGATGAATGCCGCCATCGACCTGCATATCCCGCTGGATGACGTACCAGTCGTCCAGCTCGGTCGTGTCGAAGTTGCCGCCGCCGAACATATTATCGTAACGCGGAATCGAGCCGTAGCCCGACGTGACGAAGTCCGTGCCGGGGATGAATTGTAGCATCAGCTTGGCGCTCTTGCGCATCTCCGAGTGCGAGGCCAGCGCGTCGTTGCCCGCCGCCACCTCGAGGCCGAGCATCATCGCGATGAGGTTCTCCGCCAACACGGCGCGCACGCCACCCGGCAGCGATTCGGGCAGTGCGATGCAACTGATCGAGCCGTTCTGCGTCCCCTGGCTGCCCGCGCCGCGCGTGACGAGCAGACAACGCGCTTCCAAGTAGAGCATCGACTTGCCCTCCGCGTGGCCCATCAGCGCCTCTGAGCCGGTTCCCGACGTGAATCGTGTCTTGACGCCCCGGCTGGCATAAGCGGCATTGAGGAACGCCTTCGACCACGGCGTGTCGTCGCCATCCACGAAGGCGCGCTCCGTTCCATAGACGGAGAGCGTCTCGGAGTACGTGGTCAGCCCGCGAAAACCCAACCGCAGGTTGGTGGCCTCTTCGACCGAGCACTGCGTGAGCACCCCACCCCGCCCGATCTGCGAGCCGACGAGGATCGCCAACGCGTTGAGCGGCGCGTAGCGACTGACACCAACGGTGGTCTCGACTTCGGCAAAACCGCGCAGTGCGGCCTCGGCAGCATCGGCGGCGAGGAGCGCGGGATGCTCCTTGCGGTTGGTGACGTGGGCTTGATTCGCGGGCGTGCGCCGGGCGCGCAGTTTCGTCAGGCCCATCATCATTTCGAGGACGTTCAGATGGCGGATGATGTCCACGAGCTTGGCGGCGGTGCAGCCGCGCGTGAGGCGCAGGACTTCGTCGCGGCTTACGTCGATGTCCACGATCATCCGCGCGATGTCGCGGGAGGGCGTCGCCATCGCCTCCTCGGCCACGTCGAGGTCGAGGCTGTGGGCGGCGATGAAGCGGTCGAGCATGTCGAAGTCGGCGCGGCGCACGCCGTCCATCTCCACCACGACATCATTTTCAATCGTGAGACTTGGCGCGGGATCATAAGGGCTATCGGCGACGATCAGGCCCAGTTCGGGCCATGGATGGATAAACGTCTCGCGGTTGATGGGACGTTCGTTGCGTACGTGCGTGCGCTTGGTCTGCATCGGCTACCCTTTAGTGAACCAGCGTTCCAGCATGCGCAACATCTCCGGATCGAGACGATTGCCGCCGAGTGCGTGCGGCGCGAGCGCCAATCCACCAAACGCATAGACCAACGAAAGCGCTACGCCGCCAATCGCCAGGTAACCGCCGAGCGCCAGTCCGCCGAAGGCCGCCGCCAGGCCAAGCGCCAGTCCGCCAAAGACGGCCACGCCCAACGCCAGCCCCCCTAACGCAAACACGCCCACGGCCAGGCCACCGATTGCCACAATGCCGAACGCTAGAGACCCGATGGCGATGATCCCACGCGCCACACGCGGCATACCGGTTTCCGGGTTAATGCCCTGGGCGATGTGGATGAGTGGCAGCCCAAAGATCTCGACGGGCGAGCGGTACTCATAGCTCGGATAGCCAAAGTAGACAGCCGGGGCGACGTTCCGCGCACGACCATCCAGGAATTCGCCGCAGTAGCGGCACTTGATCGCGTCGTCTTGAATTTCCTCGGCGCAAAACGGACAACGTTTCATCAATACCCCCTTTTTTCATCAGAACGGGATCCATAAGGTCTGGTCGAGCCATTCATCAGCCTCGCTGGCAGTCCAGATCAAATAGAGCACCGCCGGCAACTGACGAGCCGGCTGCCAGGACGACACCACGCGATCCCCCAATGCTATCCGAAAATTCGCCGAATGCAGTATTTTGCGCCTAAAGGCGCGGGTGAAAGGGTGTTTTCGCGCTTGCGGGC
>JBNGDO010000035.1:0-28101 GCA_049975385.1 Anaerolineae bacterium
GAAATGGGCGCAATTTGCTGAAAACGCTCGCAGGCACAATTTTCGAGCAGAGTCTTAGTCTCTATCCGAAAATTATCACTGTGAGCGTCTTTGGTGCGTCAGCGGTGAATTTTCGGATAGGTTCTTAGGCTTCTATATGAGTGGGAATCGTTTCGTAGAGAATTCTGCTTATCGTGGCTAAGAGCGCTTTCGGGCTAAAAGGCATAAAGAGGTAATGATCGGGGTAGAGGTTTTGAATGACGTGAAAACATATCTCAGGGTAAGTTAAAGGGTTAATAGCGCTGATGATGAGTACCGGGATATGCCGGAGTTTTTTATCGTCCTGCAGTATGTCGTAAAACTCGCAGCCATTGACGTCAGGTCGCATCAGATTCTGGATGAAGAGATCGACATTTTCTGACTGCAAGATTTCTAGTGCGGTTTCGGAATTCGTAGTGAATAAATGTTCATAGCCTGCTCGAGCAAGAATAGTTTGAAGCAGGTTAAGAATATCAGTTTCGCCGTGCAAGCTGAGGATTTTTGTCACACTAGATACCTCGCATGGTGAGGATTGCAGGCCCACTATAACGATTTAAAAACATTTTGCATTACTTTATTATACCGCATAAACCAAAGAGTGTATATAGGAGGTTAGTACCAAAATAGTTAAAGTTGGGCGATTCCTCAGGCTTTTGTAATCTGCCCCAGTTGACTTTTCGCCAAAACAGGGTATCACTTAGCGCGTGGTGCGATTTTGAGGGGAGGGGGATGTCCCTCTCCCCTCATTTCTATTATGTTGGGGTGCGTTACCCTTTGACCTTGTTGAGGCAGAAAGCGATGAATATTGTCTTATTGTCACCCTACTTCCCACCCAACTATTACCATTTTGCTGTGGCGTTGCGTCAGAATAGCGTCAATGTCCTGGGGCTAGGGGATGCTCCTTACGGCGATTTGCGCTTCGAGTTGCGGTCGGCGCTTTCGGAATACTACCGTGTGGATGATCTGCACCGCTACGATGATCTGATTCGTGCGTGCGGCTATTTCACGCACCGTCACGGCAAGTTGGATCGTATCGAATCACACAACGAGTACTGGCTGGAGACCGACGCCCGCCTGCGCACCGATTTCAACGTCCTCGGTCCCAAGTCCGACGAGCTAGTGTGGGTGAAGCAGAAATCGAAGATGAAGCAAATCTTCGTCCAGGCCGGAATCGACGTTGCCCCTGGCCTGGTTGCGCATACAGATGAGGAAGCCACGCAGTTTGTGGCCGAGGTCGGCTATCCCATCGTTGCCAAGCCGGATACGGGCGTTGGTGCCAGCGGAACGTACAAGATCCGTAATGACACTGAGTTAGCGCAATTCTTTGCCGCGAAGCCGGCCGCAGATTATCTGCTCGAAGCCTTTGTCGCTGGCGCTTTGTACTCTTTCGATGGCATGGTGGATCGGGATGGCAACATCGTCTTCTGCACGTCCCATTTTTTCAGTCAGGGCATCATGGAGACCGTCAACGAGGAACGCGACCTTTTCTACTATTCCTTGCGTGAGCTTCCCCCAGGCCTCGAGGATGTGGGGCGGCGCGCGGTGGCAGCATTCAAGTTGCGCGAGCGGTTCTTTCACATCGAATTCTTTCATCTGGACGATGGACGTTGGGTGGCGCTGGAAGTCAATATGCGCCCGCCGGGCGGTCTGACGATGGACATGTTCAACTATGCCAACGACATTGATCTCTACCGGGAGTGGGCGAACGTTGTCGCTTTTGGCCGCTTCCATGCGCAGTACGCGCGCCCTTATCACTGTGCCTACGTCGGACGCCGGAAGGCGCGGCCATATCGTCTTTCACACGCCGAGGTCTTGGAGCGCTACGGCAACCTGATCCCTGAACACGGCCCGATGAGCGATGTTCTGGTCCCTGCGCTGGGACACTATGCCTATCTCTTCCGTTCTCCCGATCTCGATCAATTGCGCCAGGTTATCGATGATGTGCTGGCGGTTTGAGGGAATGGAGCACGCATGAACGTCGAGTATTTCAAAGTGCGGAGCCGGCGTCTCGGCCAGGATATGCAATTGAAAGCCTATGGCCACGCGGGTAAACCTATTGTGGTTTTTCCCTCTGCCTGTGGCCGTTTCTATGAATTCGAGGACTTTGGCATGGTCGATGCTGTTCAGGCGTTCATCGATGCAGGCCAGATTCGATTGTACACCCTCGACAGCGTCGACTGCGAGGCGTGGTTGGCGCACTGGATGTACCCCGGCGATCGTGGCACGCGCCACGAACAGTACGAAGATTATGTGCTTCAGGAGGTGCTGCCATTCGTGCGCGAGCACAGCGGCTATGCAGGCAAAAGTATGACGACCGGATGCAGTATGGGTGCATATCACGCGACCAACTTTTTCTTCAAATATCCGAATCATTTTGACGGCTTGATCGCGCTAAGTGGCCTATACGGGCCGGAATACTTCGTCGGCAACTACATGGACGATACCGTTTATTTCAATTTTCCATTGTGCTATCTGCCGCGTTTGACCGATCCCGCGTACCTCAAGCAATTTCGCCGCAGCCAGATTGTCGTCTGTGTGGGGCAAGGGGCGTGGGAGGAGGATAGCCTGCGTGAGACGCGTGCTCTGGAGATGGCCTTGCACAATCTGGATGTTCCCGCCTGGTTCGATTATTGGGGACCGGATGTCAATCACGATTGGCCCTGGTGGCGCGAGCAATTGCCGTATTTTCTGGGTAAATGTTTGTGAAGCCCGTTGGCACTGGAACGTGATCCTGCGCCAACGCGCAAGAAAAGACCTTACTTTTGGAGAAATGTTTATGACCTATCAGCAGACTTTTGTTTCCGTCCCGCTGCGCGAGCAAATTGTAGAACTCATCCGGACGGGCTTGCGGCAAGTACAAACAGCCGGTACTTTGCCCGCTTTCGACATCCCTGAGATCATCCCTGTGGATCAGAATCGCCACGAGGCGCACGGCGATTATGGTTCCCCGGTGTGTATGGGACTGGCGAAAGTGCTGCGTCGCGCGCCCTTGCAGATCGCGCAGGCGGTCGCGCAGCACATCCCCACCGCCGATTTCATCGCGCAGGTGGAAGTCGCGCCGCCAGGCTACCTCAACTTCACGCTTTCGCCGGACTGGGTCGCGCGCCAGGTTCCGGTGATCCTCGAGGCCGGCGAAGCGTGGGGGAACGTCGGTCTCGGCGCGGGGAAGCGCATGCAGGTGGAGTTCGTGAGCGCCAATCCGACCGGACCGATCACCATTGCCTCAACACGCAATGCCGTCATCGGCGATACGCTGGCTTCCGTACTCGCTGCGGCGGGCTACGAGGTCGAGCGTGAGTATTACGTCAACGATGCCGGGTCGAAGGTGCGACGCTTTGGGTCGAGCCTCCTGGCACGCTACGCCAATTTGCTCGGTGACGATATGCCGTTCCCGGAGGACGGCTATCCCGGCACTTACGTGATAGACATGGCGAAGCAGGCGCAGGCGGAATTCGGCGACCGGTATTTGAACATGGAGCACGACATCGCGATCCGAGAATTGGGCACGTGGGGCATCGATAAGGTGCTTGAGGACGTGCGCGACGATTTGGCACAAATTCGCATTCACTTCGATAACTGGTTTAGCGAGAAATCGTTGTATACTAGCGGCCTTTTCGATGAGATGATGGCGAAACTCCGCGACGGTGGTTACGTCGTCGAATACGACGGCGCGACGTGGTTTCGCCATCCCGATCTGGATAAAGACGCTGTGCTCATTCGCTCACCGCAGGTTATCCCCGATCCGGAGGATCGCCCGACCTATCTGGCGTCGGACATCCCGTACCTGTGGAACAAAGTCGTGCTGCGCGGCTTCGACAAGGCCATCTACGTGTGGGGCGCCGACCATCACGGCGATGTCCCCCGCGTGCAGGCAGCGGCGAAAGCACTCGGCGTGGACGTCGACCGGCTGGTATTCATCATCTATCAGATGGTGACGCTGCTGCGCGGTGGGCAGGAAGTGCGCATGTCCAAAAGCTCCGGCGACTTCGTCACCCTGCGCGAGCTGGCGGATGAGGTTGGGCCGGATCCGATTCGCTTCATGATGCTCACGCGCACGCTCGACGTCACGCTGGATTTCGACCTCGACCTGGCGGTGGAGCAGTCGGACCGCAACCCAGTCTACTACGTGCAGTACGCGCACACGCGCATCGCCGGGGTGTTGCGCAAGGCCGTGGAGGAGGGCTGCGACCTCGACGCGCCCGGCGATCCAGCCCTGCTCACGCATCCGAGCGAATTGGCGCTCGTGCGCAAGATGCTGGCGCTGCCGGAGGTCATCACGCTGGCGGCGAACAACATGTCGCCGCACTACCTGACGTTCTACGCGACCGAGCTGGCATCGCTGTTCCACGCCTTCTACCGCGACTGCCGCGTCGTCTCGACCGCGCCCGAAGATGCCGCGCTCACGCAGGCCCGCCTTATGCTGGCCCGTGCCGCGCAGCACGTCCTCGCCCGCGTTCTGCATCTCATGGGAATGGACGCGCCCGAACGTATGTAATCTCGGTAGACAGTAGACAGGGGGACATCTCCCCGTCTACCGTCTCCTGTCTACCGTCTACTTTACACAAGGAGCCACACAACTTATGGGACTCAAACCTGACCATTGGATTCGCACGATGGCGTTGGAACACCACATGATCGATCCGTTTTTTGACGGGCAAAAGCGCAATGGCGTGATCTCTTACGGCTTGTCCTCGTATGGCTACGACATTCGCGTCGCCGACGAGTTCAAGGTGTTCACCTCTGGGGTGGGGGACTTGTCGGTCGTCGATCCCAAACAGATGGATACGCGCGCGATGATCGACTTCACGGGCGACATCTGCATCATCCCGCCCAACTCCTTTGCCCTGGCCCGCAGCCTCGAATATATGCGCATGCCGCGCAATGTCCTGGGGACTGTGCTGGGGAAATCGACGTATGCGCGCTGCGGCATCGTGACGAACTTTACGCCCTTGGAACCGGGTTGGCATGGCTTCATCACCATCGAGATCAGCAACACGACGCCACTCCCGGCGAAAATCTACGCGAACGAAGGCATCGCGCAAGTGTTATTCTTCGAAGGTGACGAGCCGTGCGAAATCTCCTACGCCGATAAGAAAGGGAAATACCAGGGTCAACAAGGTGTTGTACTTCCACGACTCTGATGGAGGGATTGGGGACTAGGAACTGGTGATTGGGAATTTGCCATTCGCCATTTGCCATTTACATTCTGCCATTTGCCATGAAACTGCGTATCGCGCTGATCTTGAGTTTGCTCGCATCGTTGGTAGGCGTCTTCGGACTGGCGACGTGGCTGGCGCGTTACACATTCTTGAGTCCAGTCTTCTACCAGCGCTGGTTGCGTGAAAGCGACTTCGTGACGCAGGCCGGCGCCGCGCTTGCCGTAGACCTGCCACGTCAGATTCCCGCCGAGCTGTGGTCGCCGTGGATCTCTCGCGAGCCAGAAACGCTGCGCGCGCTTTTCGATGCTGCGTTGGCGACGGTGAACGTCGAAGCTACGGTGATGCGTCTGGGGCCGGCCTGGACCGCCTGGGCGCTTGGCGAAGCGCCGCCGCCGGAGCGGATGACACCTGATGTGGAGCAGTACCTTACCAGCGCGCAAGGCGAACTGGTACGTGATTGGCTGTGGCGAGCGCTGCCGTCCTGCGAGGAGGCCGACCCGCCTTACTGCATTCCCCTTGATCCCGGCGCACATTCTGCCGTGGGCCAGCAACAGCAGGCGTGGTGGCAAGGTTTTGTCGCCGATTTTACCGCAACGTTCGCCGAAGCTGAAACGGACTTCATTGCTGTATGGCCTGGACCTCCATCGTGGTTGTCGTGGGTCTGGTACGTGCCACTTCTAGCCTTGGCGCTCGCACTCATCGCCACTTTGCTTGTGCCCGACCGCAAGCGCTGGGTCTGTCTGAGCGTTCCATTGCTTACTTCCGGGTTGATCGTTGGCGTGGTCGGGGTACTGGCGATGTTGGAACTGATCCAACCGCCGGATATACGCGCGTTATCCGGCCAGCCTTTCTCCGCTGCGACGGTCAATCTGTTTGCAACGTCGTGGTATGCCTTGATGCGCGTTATCGGGCCGACCTTCCTGATCGGTGGGATGCTGGCGCTGGCGCTTGGTTTGACGTGGCTCGTGTTGATCTTTGAGGGCTGGCCTGCGAAGATCGTCACGGTGGTAGTGGTGCTTTTGGCGCTGTGGGGCGTCGCTCAATTTTATCCTGTGTCTGTATTCGCCCCGCTGACGACGGTACACCCGGCGTTGGCTGTCGGAGCTACGCCCACGCCCTGGCCGACCTTCACCAGCACGCCGACGTTGACGCCGACGCCCTACTACTGGCCCGTGGCTGCCGGAACGCCCGCGCCGACGCCGTCCGGTTCGTTTACGATGGACGCGAGGCTGCTTGGTTGTTACCAGACTGCACCGGAACCGATTCTGGCGCTAGATGCTGCCGGCAGCGAAGTGCATGCTCTGCAATCCACGACCACGTCGCGCCATAGCTTCCCGGCGCTCGCGCAAGTGGCGCGGGTCGCCAATGCGCCAATCGTCGCTGCCTCACAACCCTCGGTATTCGCGTTGTCTGACGTTGGCGGGCAAATCGCTGTAGCCCATGGGCACGACCTGTACGTTTATGCATTCCCGTCGTGGACACGGGTGTTGCGTAGCCGGGTCTCGACGTTTTCGCGTATTCAAACACTGGCTTATATCAGCAGAGAAAAAGCGCTTCTTGAAGAGAGCGTGCTTCTCGAAGGGGAACTCGTTCTCTCCGAGAAACTCCTTGTTTTGGGATTGGAGAATGGCTATCTGTGGGTCGTAACGCCGGAGACGGGCCGGCTTGTGTGGCTCCTGTCCGCGCCGGAAAGCCCCGTGACAGCATTGGCAGCGCACCCAACGCAGCCATGGGTCCTTTCAGGTGCTGTCGATGGGGTGGTGCGCTTGTGGGATATGGCGCAGGGCACGGAGATCGCTGCTTTCGAAGGTCACGCTGCGGCAGTGCGCTTTATCGCCTTCGCGCCGCAAGGGAATTACGCGCTGTCTGTGGATGAGGTCGGGCAGTGGATCGTCTGGAACGTGGTAAAAGGAACGAAAGTGCGCCAGCGGCGACCCGCGCTCGACGGCGCATTATCCGCGCTGTTGTGGACGGACAACCTTATCCTAGGTGGGACGACGGCGGGCGATCTGCTTTTTGCGGACGCCAACCTGACCATGCATCGCTTACGGGTCACTGAGGAGGCTATCACGTCGATTGCGTTGGATGCCTCCGGCGCTGCGCTGATCGGTTCCGCCAGTGGCGAAGTTTGTGTCTGGGGCGTACTCGATCTACCGTGACCCGTGATGCTTGATACGTAACAGGTTTTTCACGCATCACGCTTCACCATCATACGTCGTTACTTTTGAGGTTTTTTATGAGCGAACCTATACGCATTCTACATTTTGCCGATTTGCACATCGGCATGGAAAATTACGGACGGATGGACCCGGAGTCGGGGCTTAACCGGCGCGTAGCAGATTTTCTGGAACGCCTGGACGCGATTGTGGCGTACGCCATCGACCATGAGGCCGATGTGGTACTTTTCGCCGGAGACGCCTTCCGCACGCGTAGCCCCAATCCCACGCACCAACGTGAATTCGCGCAGCGCATCCGCCGTCTTTCCCGGGCGGAGATACCCACCGTGCTGCTCGTGGGCAACCACGATGTGCCGGTGATGGAGCAGCGCGCGTCGAGCATCGACATTTTCGCCACCCTCAACGTGCCTTACGTGACCGTCGCCGCGCGTCCCGATTTGCTGCGTATCGAGACGCGTCACGGCCCGCTGCAAATCGCCGCGATTCCTTATCCAGTACGCCAGCGCCTGCTCACTCGCGAGCAGTTCCGGAAAATGCATCAGGAGGAACTGGATCGTGCCGTGAGTGAGGCCGTCGTTAGCCTCATCGAAGATTTTGCAACGCAACTTGATTCCAAGATACCGGCGGTTTTGGCTGGGCATTTCTCGGTCGATAGCGCGCATTGGGGATCGGAGCGTAATATTATGATCGGTCGTGACGTGGCGATCCCTGTCTCTGCACTGGCCGACGCGGTGTGGGATTACGTCGCTTTGGGGCATATCCACCAACACCAGGACCTCAACGCCGGAAATGTGCCACCGGTGGTTTACGCAGGCAGCCTGGAACGGGTGGACTTCGGCGAGGAAAAGCAGCCTAAGGGCTTCTGTTGGGTCGAAGTGCAGCGTGGGGCAGCGACCTGGCGCTATGTCGAGGTTCCAGCGCGGCCTTTCCTCACCATCCGCGTGGATGTACGCAACGAGGCTCACCCGCTGCGTGCCGTTGAGAAGGCCGTCTCGGAACATGATCTCGTTGAAGCGGTCGCCCGGCTGGTCGTGCAGATGACGCCGGAGCAGGAGCCGCGCCTGCGGGATGCCGACCTGTCGCCGTTGCTGTCCGCTGCCTTCTTCGCGCAGATCAATCGCGACGTGGAACGTAGCGCCCGCGACCGGCTCGACGGACTGGAACCGGACGCGATGACGCCGCTGCATCTCCTCGAACGCTACTTGCAGTCCAAGGGGAAGCTGGATGAGGAGATCGCGCCTTATCTGGCTGAAGCACAGACGATTTTTACCGAAGACACGGAGGCTTGACAAATCACCGAAATCTCCTATAGTCGAGGTAGAATGTCAAGGAGAGGTGTTATTCGGCAGGAGATGGTGTAGTGACAAAACCCTTACAGCGCCAGGTGATGACGGCGTTTGCGGTGGGAGGCGTATTGGCTGGCCTGCTCGTTGGACAGGTAGGGGCTTTTCATTTCCCAAAACTTGCAGCCCAGGAGCGTGCACCCCAAGACCTCGCGTCGCAGAAGCTTGTATCATACGCTGAGGCGCCTTCTGAAACCCCCGTCTTGTCATCTTATTGGAGCGCTAAGATTCTGCGTTGGGAGCCCCTGATTGTTCAGGAGGCCAATCGGCGCAGCCTGGATCCGGATTTTGTCGCCTCCCTCGTGTGGCGCGAGTCCCGTGGTGATCCTGGCGCGATAGGGCCAGGCGGCTCTGTCGGATTGATGCAGATTATGCCCAAAGAATCTGGATTCTCCTGGCGACCTTCCGAAGAAGTCCTCTTAGACCCCGGCGTCAACCTTTTTTGGGGGACGCGCACTCTGTCGATCATCATCCAACAGGGTGATGGCGATATATTCAATGCTTTGGCGGCCTACAACGCCGGTTGGGAGCAGATAGACTATCGCAGACCCCGCAACTTTGCCACGACCATCCTTCGCGATTACGCGCATGCGATTGCCTCCCGTTGTGGGGTGAGCGGTCGCTGGGTTGCCTTCTTTGCGGTAGAAAGTAGCTACATCCATGGCCCTATCTGGGTGGCGGATTCTGCCCGCTCGGATGTCTATTACTATGGGCAAACGAATGCTCTTCCCGATGGAACACCTCTTATCCCGAACGTTTCGCCAACTTCTATTGTCGCACATTTTACATCTGAAGTAACCGGTGCACCGCTTAGTGTCGGCATCTGGCTATACAACGTTGCTCAGGATACATGGGATGGATGTCCTTTATCCCAGCATGTTACGGCGGCGTTGCCACCGACCGCAACACCCGTGGCGCTGCCTACCGCCACACCCACACCCACACCTATACCTACAGCAACGCCATTAGCGACAGCGCCCGCAACTGCGGCTGCAACTGCGGCTGCGACTGAACCTGCGCCCACGGCGACACCAAGTGAGTCTACCGCTTTTCCGGATTCAACAGCGACGCCTTCACCTACACCGACGCCGGCTGGCGAGCTCGTTACCGCGTTAGACGCGGTGGTCCTTAATGAAGATACAGAGTTGCGGCCAGGCGCTACGCTTTGGTGGAACCCCACAACGACGTTACCGGCGGGCGCAGAAGTGCGTGTGCTTGGTTACAATCCCAATACGCCGGACTGGGTGTACGTCGGTTCGCCAGACGGCCGCGTTCTCGGGTGGACGCGGGCCGAGAATTTGCGTGTCCCCGGTTCGGGCTCGATACGTAGATTGGCACTGGTCACGCCAATTCCGACATTGACCCCCTCGCCGACGGCGACGTTGACTCCTACGCCTACGCCGACCGTCGCATGCAATGGTGGTCCGTTACAGGCCGAAGCCTGGGCATTGAAGGCTTACCGCAGTCCGTTGGGCGGCTGGATAGCCGTCATCTACGCCAAAGGTCATGGTGGAAACTGCGAGTATACTTACACGTGGAATGTGGATATCGAAAAAGGACCAATGTTTGGCTCGACACTTTTTGAGCTTAAATTGGACCGCTATGAGGCCCTCGTAGGTACAGTTACGGTACGTTCTGGTGAGGAGGAAGTGACGGTGGGCGTTTACGTACCGTCACCGTAAAATCGTTTTACCCTCTCTTTGTGAAAAAGGCCAGGATATCAATCTTGGCCTTTTTTGTGTATAATTGAGTGATGGTTTATCGTCAAAAGCTCATGATTGTTCTTGGTGTTGCCCTCTTGATCGGCAGCGCCTACGGGTACGTTCTCGACTTACTCCTTTTCTATGATGATGTGCCGATTCTATCCTGGTTGGCGCAGCATACCTGGTCGGATATCTGGTTTCAGTCGGAGGCTGGATATTACCGCCCACTGACTTTTATGATCTACAAGTTCGGGATGGCACTGCACGGAGAGAGCGGTCGCATCTTTTTGCATGCGGTTAATCTGGCGTGGCTGTTTGTGGGAGCCGTGCTGGTGTGTGAGGTATGTTGGCTGTGTACAGAGGATATACGCCAGGCCGCGATTGGGGCAGCATTGTATGCGGTGTTCCCCTTTATGAGCAAAGCAGTCCCCTGGATCACGGCGATGGGACATCCGATGGCTGCGGCGATGGTTTTGGGTGCGCTTTATTGTGCATTGCGGGCTGAAAAGAACGCCTGCTTGCTTTGGTGGATTCCGAGTGTGCTACTGACGGCGCTGGCGCCCTTTGCTCACGAAAGCGGTGCGATGGCGGGGGCGATTGTGGGGGGCTTCATAGTGCTTCAATTCTGGAGCCGCGAGGGCTTCAGGCACCGGCTAGTGTTTGCCGGGCTTGGATTGGGCCTCAATATCGCGGTTGTGGTATTGCGCTCTCGCTTGCTCCCGTTATCCGGCATGCAGCCACTGACGTTCGCCGCGTTCTACTCGAAGGGGATGTTCTTCCTGCACGGTCTTTTGTATCCCCTCGCGCCGGTGGTAGGGTGGCTGGTGCGAACCTGGGGTTGGCATGATTTTGCTCTATTGATCGTTGCAGCCATTCCCGTGTTTATCCTTATGGGTGTGCTCGCCCGCAAAACGCGCCTTTGGGTGTGGTTCGCTCAATTGCTGTGGTGGTGGGTATGTGCGGCGCTGCCGGCATTCGCATTTTTCGATTTTGCCGCCTTGTATGTCGCGCCGAGGCTGTATATGTTTGGTGCGGCGAGTGCGGCGCTGTTGTGGGCCACGCTCATCGTCAAAGTTACTGATTGGTTGTCCTGGCAACGCCTTCGCTGGCTGACGCTGTGTCTCCTGACAGGGAGTATCGTGTTTCAAAACGTGAGCTATATTGGGAAGCAGCGCACCTTGTTTCTGATGTTGAATTCCCTGTACGAAAAGGTACTCGATGTTGTCGCCGATGCCGACCATTATCCGCTGGCTTTCGTCAATTTGCCCTACCAACTGACCTGGCAAACACAGACGTACCCATTGGCCCAGGAAGGCGTGGTCTTTGTGCCGTGGTACGCGAATCTAATCGACTTTGTCGCTGTCAATAGAGGACATGCTTTGGGCGATATCGACGTGGTGGTGTACGGTCCGGTACTCAAGGAAACCGATCCAGCGTTGTTGCCAGAAGGTACATGGTTGGATGGGATGCAGACTTATCCCTTCGCGCGCGCGCAACGTACCGTGTGGGTAACGTCATTGGACGAGGCTACAACGACACTGGTCTTGCGGGAAGCCGGGGCAGTGACGGCAACGCATACTGCGCCAGCGAACGTTCCCTCGGTGCGCTATGAGGGCGGCACGGAGATTGTTGCCGCGAATGCAGCATGGCTCGCATTTGATTTATGCGCAGTGACGCTGCTGTGGCAATCTGTAGGGCCTGTGGATGCCGAAATCTTCGTCCACGTGCGGGACAGCAGCGGCACGTTGGTCACGCAAACTGATGGCCCGGCGCTGGGTGGTCTCGCGCCGATTTGGGCATGGCAAGCCGGAGATGAAATCCGCGATGTGCGCTACATTCAGTTTCCGGCCGATTCTACGCCTCCTTATACGGTGCAGGTGGGGATTTACACTGGCGCAGGGCGTTTCCCGGCGTTTGGCGAGGCGGGTCGTTTCCCGGACGATGCTGCAACAGTCATTGTTATCCCTGCGTATGGGGAAGTGGAGGTGCGATGAAAACTATAGACCTGCTCATTCACTCGGCGGTGCAATTGTGCGTGATCCCACCGCATGCTGACGGCCCGCAGCGTGGCGCGTTTTTGGGCGAATTAGGCCTCATCGAAGATGGTGCAGTCGCCATCGCTGAAGGGCGTGTCATCGCCGTGGGGCCGACCCGCGAGTTAACGTCGCAGTTCCAGGCATCTCGTGAGATTGACGCGAGTGGCAAGGTTGTGTGTCCTGGTTTCGTCGATCCGCACACGCACCTGGTGTGGATGGGCGACCGCGCGGCGGAGTTCGAGCTGCGCATTGCTGGCGCAACGTATATGGAGATTATGGCGGCGGGTGGCGGGATTATGTCGACTGTTCGCGCTACGCGGGATGCCTCGGTCGACGAATTGGTCGCGGCGATGCGGCCCCGTCTGGATCGGATGCTGGCCCACGGTGCGACGACCGTGGAGGTGAAGACAGGCTATGGTCTGGAGACCGGTGCGGAATTGCGACAGTTGGAGGCGATTTCGGCGCTCGACCGCAGCCACCCGGCGACGTTGGTTCCAACTTTCCTGGGTGCGCACGCTGTCCCGGCCGAGTTCGAGGGGCGTGCTGACGCTTACGTGGATGTGGTGATTCGCGAAATGCTGCCCGCCATCGTGGAGAAGTCGCGCGCGCTGGGGTTGGAGCGCCTGCCGTTCTGCGACGTTTTCTGTGAAGACGGCGTCTTCGATCTGGCGCAGAGCCGCCGCATCCTTGAGGCCGCGCGGGCGCTAGGTTTTACGCTGAAAATTCACGTCGACGAATTCGCATCGTTGGGTGGGGCGAAACTGGCCGTGGATTTGGGCGCGACGTCGGCCGATCATCTGGTCACGACACCGCCTGAGGACATCGCGGCGCTTGGTGCGTCGGATACGGTGGCGGTGTCCTTGCCGTGTACGCCGTTCGGCCTGGGGCACCACGACTACACACCCGCCCGCGAGCTTCTAGAGGCGGGCGCGGCACTGGCGCTGGCAAGTGACTGCAATCCGGGCACGGCCTGGAATGAGTCGATGCCCTTCGTTATCGCGTTGGCATGTCGCTATCTGCGACTGTCTCCCGCGCAGGCCCTCGTCGCGGTGACGTTAAATGCGGCGTGCGCTCTCGATCTGAGCGACCGGGTGGGAAGTCTCGCGCCGGGCTATGCGGGCGATTTGTTGATCCTGGATATGCCCGATCACCGGCATCTGGGTTATCGTTTCGGGATGAATCCTGTGGCGACGGTCGTCAAAGGCGGTGAAATCGTAGCGATGCACGGGCAGGTGGTACACGCATGAATACTGAAGTAGCGGATGATCGCGGTACGATGTTTACGCTGCACATCGAAGCGGATGGTGGACGTCTCGACAACTTTATTGCCCAGGCGTTGCCGGAACTGTCGCGCACGGCGGTGCAACGTCTGATTGACGCGGGGACTGTAACGGTGAACGACATGGTGTCCCGTGCATCGTACAAGGTGCGGCAGGGAGATGCGGTGATGGTGCGCGTGCCACCGGCCCAGCCGGTGGCGCTGTCCCCTGAAGCATTGCCATTGGATATTCTGTATGAGGATGCGGATATCCTGGTGGTTAACAAGGCGGCGGGGATGGTCGTGCATCCGGGCGCGGGGCATCACTCCGGCACGTTGGTCAACGCCCTGCTGGCGCATTGCGATGATTTGCAGGGGATCGGTGGCGAACTGCGGCCCGGTATCGTGCACCGGCTGGACAAGGATACGTCTGGCGTGTTGGTCGTCGCCAAGAATGACCACGCTATCCACGCGTTGCAGCGCCAATTCAAGCAGCGGGAAGTGCGTAAAATTTATGTCGCCCTGGTGATCGGCAACGTTGAGCAAGCCGAGGGGGTCATCGAGGCACCGATCGGGCGGCATCGCGTTCACCGCAAACGTATGGCCGTCGTCGCCAACGGCAAGCCTGCACGCACGCGCTGGCGTGTCCGCGGGCGCTACCATGATGACTACAACCGTATCTACACACTGCTGACTGTGCGGTTGCTGACCGGACGCACGCATCAGATTCGCGTTCATTTTTTATGGCTCGGTTATCCGCTGGTGGGGGATGCCGTCTACGGTCCGGCGCGCAGCCCGCTGCCCGCGCCGCGCCAATTTCTCCACGCGCGTGCGTTGACGTTTTTGCATCCGGTCACGGAGGAAAAGATGACCTTCTCCGCACCGTTGCCGGACGATTTGGCAACTCTCCTGGCGTCTCTGACCTTGGTCGCGGACTGACTCCGAGCCCAATTTCATTTGCGTGCGTTTCACTTTGGGAAATAGTCAGATCAACGTCTAACAATTGCAGTTTTGTGGCAGTTTTGGCCCGATTGGGGCTCAACGAGCCAAGTATTCAAGGGCCAAAACTGCCCAGGTGCGTTTCGGATGGGCGATTTACAGCCTTATCTTCTGACGATGGCTCTTCGACTGAGTAGTCGCACCCATTCTGAAACGCACTCTTTCATTTGACGATTAGGGCAATTTCAGGTATCCTTTACACGTGAAAAGGCAGCGGCGCGAACGGAAAGTTCGCCTGGATCTTTTGTTGGTCGAGCGGGGGCTGGTCGAGAGCTGCTCGCTGGCGCAGCGCCTAATTCGTGCGGGTGAAGTGCAGGTCGATGGGCAACTGGCCGATAAACCGGGCGCCGATGTGCCGGAAGACGCCGACATCAGCCTCAAGGTCAAACCACGCTTTGTGAGCCGGGGTGGCGAAAAGCTCGCGGCGGCGCTGGAACGTTTTCCGGTCCCGGTGGCGGGGAAAGTTGCGGCGGACATCGGCGCTTCGACGGGCGGGTTCACGGATTGTTTGTTGCAGTACAATACGGCGAAGGTCTACGCGATCGACGTGGGATACGGGCAACTGGCGTGGAAATTGCGCCAGGATGCGCGCGTGGTGGTGATGGAGCGGGTGAACGCCCGTTATCTGGCGACCCTGCCGGAGCCGGTAGACGTGATCGTGTCGGATGTATCGTTTATCTCGCTGCGCATCATCTATGCGACGGCGGTGCACTGGCTCGAGCCCGGCGGTACGGTGATTTCGTTGATCAAACCGCAGTTCGAGGCCGGGCGCAAGCACGTCGGTAAAGGTGGGGTGGTGCGCGATCTGGCGGTTCACCGGCAGGTATTGGAGATGGTGACAGCCGCTATGGCGGCTTTAGGCCTGGGTCTGCGCGGACTGATGGTTTCTCCACTGCGTGGCCCTGCCGGCAACGTAGAATTTTTGGGATGGTGGACATTGGGCGCAGGCTCCGGCGACGTCCAAACGTGGATTGACCAAACTTTGGGGAACGTCTCAACGCTCTTGACTACTTGACTATCTGACTAATTTAGGAGAAGAATGGATTCGCAGCATATTCGGAATTTTAGTATCATCGCGCACATCGATCACGGCAAATCGACGCTGGCCGACCGTTTGTTGGAAGTGACCGGGACGGTCGAGGCACGAAAGTTTGCCGGTGGTGAGTCGCAGGTGCTCGATAGCATGGACCTTGAGCAGGAGAAGGGCGTGACGATCAAAGCGTCTGCGGTGCAGATGCACTGGACGGCTGCCGATGGTGAGGAATACCAGCTAAACTTGATCGACACGCCCGGTCATGTGGACTTCGCCTACGAGGTGAGCCGGGCATTGGCGGCGTGTGAGGGCGCGGTGCTGGTCGTCGACGCGACGCAGGGTATCGAGGCGCAGACGTTGGCCAATCTGTACCTGGCGTTGGAAAACGATCTCGAGATCGTGCCGGTGGTCAACAAAATCGACCTGGCGACGGCGGATGTGGAGCGCGTGGCGCAGGAAGTGGCGGAGTTGATCGGTTTACCGGTGACGGACATTATTTCCGTTTCCGCAAAGGATGGGACAAACGTCGAAGCGGTGTTGCAGGCCGTGGTGGATCGCATTCCGCCGCCCAAAGGCTCCGCCGTGGATGCCCCATTGCGGGCGCTGGTGTTCGATTCGCACTACGACTCGTACAAAGGCGTGATCGCGTACGTGCGCCTTTACGAGGGCCAAGTGACGGGCACAACGCCGTTGTTGATGATGGCGACTGGCGCAAAGACTGAGCCGGTGGAGGTGGGCGTCTTCAGACCGAGCATGGTGGAAGTTGAACAGCTCTCCGCCGGTGAGGTCGGCTATATCGCCACCGGCTTTAAGTCGGTGCGCGAGGCACGCGTCGGCGATACGGTCACGGAACAGCGTCGCGCAGCAGCGAAAGCCCTGGCGGGCTATCGTCCTGCCAAGCCGATGGTCTTCGCCAGTTTGTATCCTTCGGAGGCTGATGATTACGAGGATTTGCGGGATGCGCTGGAAAAGCTTCAACTCAACGATGCGGCGCTTACCTATGAACCGGAAACGTCACAAGCACTGCAATTCGGCTTTCGTTGCGGTTTCCTGGGCCTATTCCACATGGTCATCGTGCAGGAGCGGTTGGAGCGCGAATACGCGCAAGACCTCGTCGTGACCGCACCGAGTGTGGCCTATCAAGTTCTTTTGACGAGCGGCGAAGAGATCGAAATCCACCGCCCCGCCGACCTGCCCGATCCATCGCTCATCGAAGAGGTACGCGAACCGTGGATGAAGGTGCAGGTGATCACGCCAAATGAGTACCTCGGCGCGCTGATGGAGATTTTCCGCCGCAAGCGCGGCAACTTCCTGCTCACCGAGACGCTGGATCAGAAGCGGGTGCTGCTCACCTTCGATGTGCCGCTGGCGGAGATGGTGATCGACCTGCACGATCGCATCAAATCGGCGACGCGCGGGTATGCTTCGATGGATTACAGTTTCGACAGTTATCGCGTCGACGATCTGGTGAAGGTGGACGTGCTGGTGAACAAGGAACCGGTGGATGCGCTGGCGATTATCGTCCACCGCGATATGGCCTACGAGAAAGGGTCGTTGCTCATTCGCAAGATGAAAGAGGCGATTCCGCGCCAGTTGTTCGAGGTGCCGATTCAGGCCGTGGTCGGCGGTAAGGTGGTGGCGCGGGTCAACGTGCAAGCATTGCGTAAGGATGTGCTGGCGAAGTGTTACGGCGGCGACGTCTCGCGCAAGCGCAAATTGCTGGAAAAGCAGAAGGCCGGGAAGAAGCGGATGAAGTCGTTGGGCAACGTCATCATCCCGCAAGAGGCATTCCTGGCGATGTTACGGCTGGACGAGGATTGACAGGGGGAGTGCATGAGTGCGTTAGCCGATGCCTGGCGGAGGATTCCTTTATCGCGACGCAAGCAACTGGTTCTGGTGTTAGTTTCGTTGTTCGTCATTGTGTTGATCGTCTGGTCTGCGCGAACGGTTCTGGTGCCCTACGCTTTCGGCCTGATCCTGGCTTACGTGCTTGCGCCGTTGATCCGGTTCTTCGAGCGCGGGTTTTTGTGGTTGAGCAGACGGCGACATTTGGGCTTTATCAAGCGTCCCGCCCGGGGATTGGCCATTGGGCTGGTGTACTTGCTCGTGCTGGCAGTCCTGGTCGGTTTCTTTTCAGTTTTCGTCCCTGTCTTGATCGAGCAGGGCAAGGCGCTTTGGGAAACCCGGGATACCATCTGGGAGTATATCTATCAACTCGGCGAAGATGTCATCGAGCAATACCGTCTGTTGCCGGAGCAGGTGCGCGTCCAGGTCGATGAAAACCTGAACAAGTTTGGCGAGCAGCTTGGCCGGATTCTCCAGCAGGCGGTAGGGGGTACAGCGGTAGTGATCTCCTACACCTTCAGCCTTGTGCTGGCGATTTTGATCATTCCCTTTTGGACGTTCTACATGCTGCTGGATTCGCAAAAGCTGGGCGAGACCTTTGTGCGTTCGATTCCCATTTCGATTCGTGAGGATGTGCTGAAAGTCGTAACGCTGGTTGATGCCGTGTTCGCTTCCTATTTGCGCGGACAGCTTTTCCTGGGTCTCATTATCGGCGCCACCTCGACGATTTTTTTGGGGATCGCCGGAGTGCAATTTGCGCTCATCCTGGGGGTCATCGCCGGTATCTTTGAAATGATTCCCAACATCGGCCCGATCCTGGGTGCGATACCGGCGATCCTCGTCGCGCTGGCCCAGAACCCAACCCTGGCATTAGTTACGGCGATCTACGCCGTGGTCATCCAGCAAATAGAGAATATCTTCATCTCTCCGCGCGTCCTGGGAAGGAGCGTGCAACTCCACCCGGTGTTGGTGATGGTGGTCCTCGTCATCGGCAGTGAGTTGGGTGGGTTGATTGGCCTGTTCCTTGCGCCGGTCACAACTGCCGTGCTGCGCGATTTGTTCCGGTATATCTACTTCCGCCTTGAGGAAATCCCCCTTTCTCCGAGTGAGGCTTTGCAAAAAGTGTGGAATGCTGAGGCGTTTGATATCAGAGTCTAATCTTCTTCTCATTTTCCCAAAAATTCGACAGAGGAGTGTATTTGTATGGCTGACAAAATTCGTTTAGGCATTATCGGTGTGGGGCAGATTGGCAAGAATCATCTGCGAAATTACCAGAAGATTGCGGGGGCCGAAATTGTAGCGGCGGCGGATATCAATGAAGCCGAACTGAGTCGCGTGGCAAAGGAATTTGGCATCCCGAACACGTACACAAATTTCCGCGAGTTGTTGCAGCGTGATGACATCGTCGCGGTGGACGTGTGCTTGCACAATAACCTGCACATGCCCGTGACCGTGGCGGCGTTGGAAGCTGGCAAGCACGTCTACTGCGAAAAGCCCATCGCGGGCGCTTATGCCGATGGCGTGACGATGGTGGAGACCGCGGAGGCGACCGGCAAGATGCTGCACATCCAGTTGAGCACGCTCTACACCAAGGAGACGAAGGCCGCCAAGTATCTCATCGACGGCGGGCATCTGGGTAAACTCTACCACGCGCGCTCGACCGGGTTCCGGCGGCGGGGTCGCCCCTACGTGGATGGCTATGGCGCCCCTGCTTTCGTGCAGAAGCGCAATTCCGGCGGTGGCGCCTTCTACGATATGGGCGTCTACCACATCGCCAACATTCTTTACCTGCTGGACAATCCCAAAGTCCTGCGCATCACCGGCAAGACGTACCAGGAAACGCCCATCGACCCGCGCCGGCTGGAAATCAGCGGCTACGATGTGGAGGAACTGGGCATTGGCTTCGTACGGTTGGAGAACAACATCGCGTTAGACATCGTCGAGGCGTGGGCCATTCACCTGGACGCTTTTGAAGGTTCGTACATCGTTGGCTCGGAGGGTGGAGTAAAGCTGGAGCCATTCGGCTATTACCTCAACATCGGCGATTTAGCGATCAACGGTTCGGCTGATTTGGCACAGTTCGACTACCGTCTGCACAATGTTCACGAGGTCGGCGATGTGTACGATAGTTCACAGCATCACTGGATCGCTGCGTTGCAAGGTCGCGTGGAACTGCTGCCCACGGCTTCCGTTGCACTGAACACGATGCTGATTTCTGAGGGCATTTTCCTTTCCGAGAAACTGGATCGTGAAGTGACGGCTGACGAAGTGCTGGAGATGTCGAAATCCACAGCGGTGAAGCTGTAGGGCCTGAAACCGGAAATTTTGACACGGAGACACAGAGAGCACGGAGAAGATCGTAAAATCTCTGTGCTCTCTGTGTTTCTCAAGGAAGAGTAAAACGATGGTAAAACAAAATGTAGAACGTTGGGATATATTTGAGTTAGCATTTGACGGTCCATCTGAGGGTAATCCGTTCATAGATGTGACCTTTGGGGCGCGCTTCGCGTACAAGCACCGCGTCATCGACGTGGACGGCTTCTATGACGGCGCGAATAAAGACCATTCGTCCGGTCTCTATAAAGTCCGCTTTATGCCCGACACTGAAGGCGAATGGAGCTACATAACGCGCAGCAACGTCGCCGCGCTGGATGGCAAGACCGGGACGTTCGAGTGCACACCGGCATCGGCGGGCAATCACGGGCCGGTGCGCGTGCACGATACCTACCACTTCGCCTACGAGGATGGCACGCCGCATTTCTCCGTCGGCACGACGTGCTACGCGTGGAATCATCAGGGCGATGAACTTGAGGAGCAAACGCTCGAAACGCTCAAAGCCGCGCCCTTCAACAAAATGCGGATGTGCGTTTTCCCCAAGCACTACACCTTCAACCAAAATGAGCCGGAGTATCACGCCTTCGAGAAAACGGCGGACGATGGTTGGGATTTCACCCGTTTTAACCCCGCTTTCTTCCGCCACCTGGAACAGCGCGTGGGTGACCTGCGCGGCCTGGGTATCGAGGCCGACATCATTCTCTTTCATCCTTACGACCGCTGGGGCTACAGCACGATGCCCGCTGAAGTCGATGATCGCTATCTGCGCTACGTCGTCGCGCGGCTGGCAGCCTACCGCAACGTTTGGTGGTCGATGGCGAACGAATTCGATCTAATGAAGGCCAAGACCGAGCAGGATTGGGATCGCTTCTTCCAGATCGTGCAGGAAAGCGATCCGTACCAGCACTTGCGCTCTGTCCATAACTGCCGTGTGTTCTACGACCACAACAAGCCCTGGGTGACGCATTGCAGCATCCAACGCTCGGAACTCAACCAGGTCAACCAGTGGCGCGAGCTGTACAAGAAGCCCGTCGTGGTGGACGAGTGTTGCTACGAGGGCGACATCCCCAATAACTGGGGCAACATCACCGCGCAGGAGATGGTGCATCGCTTTTGGGAGGGTTTCTCGCGCGGCGGCTATGTGGGCCACGGCGAGACGTACCTGCATCCCGACGACATCCTCTGGTGGTCGAAGGGTGGGGTGCTCCACGGCGACAGCCCGGCGCGTATCGCCTTCTTGCGGGAGATTATGGAGGCCGGCCCGGCCATCGACCCGCGCGGCGGCTCTTGGGACCTAAACCAGTCCACCGGCGCGGCGGACGCCTACCGCCTCATCTACTTCGGCATCAATCGCCCGGCCTACAAGGACATCGAATTGCCTGCGGACGGTGTATATACCGTCGAGATCATCGATACCTGGGAGATGACGATCACGCCGCTGGATGGTACATTCTCCGGCAAGTGCCGAGTCGACTTGCCGGCCAAACCTTACATCGCGCTGCGGATACGCAAGCAGTAGCGGTGGTTCGAATTTCACCACGAATCTACACCAAAAACGTGTATCTATGATATGCTCATTGCGTTAGGGAGCAGCCCTCTCACCTGTTCGGTGATCCAGTGGGGGCGATTGGGGATGTAAACGGTGACGGCGACCAGCTCATCGCGGTCGGCATAATCGCATACCACGTGGACGGGGAGCGGTTCCCCAGGGACGGGGCCGGCAATGAGCACCCGGTTGCGTTCCGGATACTGCTCCACGATGATGCCGTTAAAGATGGCGTGCAACACCTCTTTGATGCGCAATCCCTCTTTGTGGGCTTCGCGAAGCGCGTGTTCGGATACGCGTAAGCGTTCCCACTGTTCGAGTAGATCCTCTGTGTTGGTGATGTCCACGACGGCTTTTCCCTGTGTGCAAAGCGTAACGATGCTCTTTTATCGAATCACGCATCACGTTTTTGTACGGGCAGCGTGAAATAGAACGTACCGCCGCCTTCTTTTGCACTTTCGACGCCAATGGCGCCACCGTGGCTTTCCACGATTTGTTGTGCCAACGCCAACTCGATGCCTGCGCCGGGATAGGCGCGTTCCAGATTGCCGTGATAGAGCCGCTTGAAGAGCAATTTGCGCTCATTCTCTGGAATTTCCGGACCGGCATCCGTAATGGCAACGCGAATCATCTTTGCGCCTTCACGCTGTGCAGAGAGGTGAACCTTCTCGTTTGGTGGCGTGACGCGGATGGCGTTGTTGAGCAGTTTCTCGATTCCACGGAGCATTTGGTGTGGATCAAGCCACACGTTGGGCAGATTGGCTTCGATATCGGTGGCAAGCGCAATGTTCTTTTTCTTTGCCGCCGGCTGCGCGGTCATCAGTGCGTCGTGGAGCAGGTCGGCGATGTCGATCTCTTCCGTGTGCAGTTTTTCGGGATCGGCGACTCTCATCGCGCCCAGGTCCCGTACCATCTGCGCCAGGAACTGCGCGTGTTCTTGGAGGTCGGTCAGGGCTTCATTCTGAGCCTCGTTTAGAGGACCGAGTCCGCCGTCCAGCAGCAGTTCGGGGTAGCTCTGGATGAACGTAACAGGATCGCGCATTTCTTGAGCTAGATCGTCGAAGATATGGGCGCGCTGCATCTCCCGCTCTCGTAGCAACCGGGTGGTTTGCTCCAGTTGCTCGGCCTGTTCCTGCGCTTGCTTGAAAAGTTGCGTTGCCATGATGGCTTTGCCCAACTGGTAGGCGGCGATGAAAAGCAGACGTTGTTCGTGTGCCGTAAACGGCTCGTGTCTGGCGAGGATGATCCCACCTGTAGTGGCCTCTCCCTGCACGATCGGTGTTTCGAGATACGCAAGTGGTTGAGGGGGGTCGATGGGTTCCAGGCTCTCCTGGATAACAATGCGATTCTCAGCGATATGCTCAGGCACGTCGAGAAAGGCATACAAATGGGATTCGATTTCGGTAAGTTGCTCCGGTGTGAAGCTGTGATGGGTGTGCAGCACCTGAAGTGGCTGTTCGGTCAGCAGGATCTCGGCAGCTTCGTATGGAATACCTTTGGCCAGTTCCTTCAGCATTTGCTGTAACATCTGCGGTAAATCCTGACCCGTCATCGCGTGGGCCATCTGATAGAGCACGCTGTTAGCGCGCTCCCGTTCGACCATCTTCTGGTAAAGCTGGATATTTTCCAGCGCGGTGCCCAAATAAACGCCTTCGGCGGTCAGGGTTTCACGCAAGTGCTTTGGGAGGCACTTGTCTTCCGTGCACGATTCCCTATGCGTACTCAAAGCCAGCCATGCCAGCGTATGTTGACGGGCTTGCAGCGGCATGTGAAGTCTCGCGTCCTTGCCGTCGCTGTTGATATTGAACGTTAGCGTGTGGTCGCTTTCGGGATGGCGCGTCAGGGCGCGCGTTTCTTCGATGAGGCGCTGCACGACGTCGGTGTGTCCTGTTTCCGCCAGCGGAATTAATTCGACGTTGGCATCTTCGGTGACGAGAAAGACTCCGGCAGACCAGTCGAGATACTCAAGGGTGTGTTCTAGCGCGGTTTGTGCTACGTGCTTGATCTCGCGCAACGGCGCGACGGCTGTTGCCAGATTAAAGAGGAAAGCACGTTCTTGCGATTGCTGGCGTGTCTGCTGGTACAGACGCGCATTGAGCAGTGCTGCCGCTACTTGATCGGCGATACCGGCAATCATGTTTTGCTCATCGGGCGTAAACGTGTGATTTGTGCGTGTCATTGCACTCAACACGCCGATAGGCTCCCCGTTGATCATCATCGGTACAAGGATGGTGTTTCTGATGTGTTCGTCCAGGAACGAGGGCGTGGCGAGGCGTGGTTCGTTTTCCCACGATTCGATGATGATCGTCTCTCGGTTTAGCAATGTCTCCCAGGCCAGACCAACACCTTTGGGTAAATGGACCGGCTCGTGGGCGAAGGCCTTCATACCGCGTTGGGCACGGATAACCAGTTCTTCGCGTTCGGAATCAACGACACTGACAGCGGCAGCTTCGACGCCGAGTACATCGCAGACAGCTTCAACCGCCTGCTGCATCACCCATTCTGGGTCGAGGCTGCGCGTCACGCGCAAACTCACACTGCGCAGTGCTTCGAGTTGGCGTTGATGTTTCTCCAAAGCCGCGTACAGCTTATCGATGGTCGACGTGGTATGCATTGGCATTTCTCCAAATGACTTGCTCGGTTCGAGATAAGTGCCGACTTGAACATGGATTGCTTAGCTTGTTGTCGAAATCTAAAGGTATTAGGAATCCATGTTTGGGTCAGTCGGCGCTTTCTTCAAACCAAACAGGTTAGTATGGAAACATTATAACGCACTTTTCAGAGACCACAAAAGTCCGTTGCTTGAGGTTTTCCTGGAAAAGACCTTATTCGTAACGCAAAGCGTCAATGGGATTGAGGGCAGCCGCGCGCTGCGCGGGATAGATGCCAAAGAACAGACCGACAGCAGCGGAGAACAACGTCGCTAACAATACCGCGTTGAGCGTGATGACGGCGCGGAATCCTTCATCGCGCAACACGTAAGAGACGATTGACGCGCCGGTCGCGCCGAGCAGGATGCCGATGAGCCCGCCGACCAGCGAGAGCATCACGGCTTCGGTCAAAAACTGCGCGAGGATGTCGCGTTTGCGCGCTCCCACGGCCTTGCGTAACCCTATCTCGCGGGTGCGCTCGGTGACGGAAACGAGCATGATGTTCATAATGCCGATCCCGCCGACGAGCAAGCTGATACCGGCGATCGCTCCCAGGAAGACGGTGAGCACGCCCGTGATTTGCTGGAAGGTGCCGATGATCTCGGATTGGCTGATGGCGGTGAAGTCGTCCGGGTCTCCGGGCGCGATGCGGTGACGCTGCCGCAGGATTTGCGAGACTTCTTCGATGGCGGCATTCATCCGGTCCTCGGAGACGGCCTGCACGTAGATGAACGTAAGACGCGGCTCGCCCGTGTTGGTCCGGCGTGGGAAGATGCGGCTGAGTGCCGTGTCCAGCGGGATAAAGATGATTTCATCCTCGCTTCCGAATTGTCCGCCGCCGCGCTCTTCCATCACGCCGACGACGCGGAATGGCACGCCGTTGATGCGGACGATCTCCCCGCTCGGATCGGGTATGTCGGGGAAGAAATACTCTGCCGTTTTCTTGCCCAAAACGGCGATGCGCGCCTGTCCCTGGTTATCCCCGGGCGTTATGAAAACGCCGGTTCGTGTGGCCCAATCGCGCACGGCAGCGTAGTCTTCGGTAACACCGTTGACATCCACAATGCGATCCTTACCAGGCGTGGTGATCCGTGCGCTGCCTTGGACAGTTGGCGCGACACGCAAAACATGCGGCGCTTCGGTAACGTTGCGCATCGCTTCGGCGTCTTTTGTCGTCAGATATGCCGGGCGACGTAATTCTTGATCGAACGAGCCCGGAATGATGAAGAAGAGGTTGCTGCCGATGGACTGAAACTGCTTGGTGATGTATGCTTGCACACCCTCACCTGCCGACATCAGCGTGATGACCGCGCCGACCCCAATGATGATGCCCAGCATCGTCAAAGCTGCGCGCATCTTGTTGGCCGTGAGCGCCTTGAGCGCCAGGCGCAGGCTTTCCCAGAACTTCATGCGTTAGTCCCCTCTGCAGCTAGCTCGGCTTGGGTCGGTTCGGCGACGGTCTCCTCTTCGAGTATTTTCCCGTCGAACAGGTGGATGATGCGTTGGGCGTGATGACCGATGCGCGGGTCGTGGGTCACCAGGATGACGGTGATGCCGCGCTCGCGGTTGAGTTGTTGAAGAATGTGCATGATTTCGGCGCCAGAAGCGCTATCGAGGTTGCCGGTCGGCTCGTCGGCCAGGATGATGGCAGGCTCGTTGACCAGCGCGCGTGCAATGGCAACGCGCTGCTGTTGTCCGCCGGAAAGCTCGTTGGGCGTATGGTGCATCCGGTCTCCTAAGCCCACGGCCTCCAGTACCTCTCTGGCGCGAGTGCGCCGCCCGCGCGTGCTGGTTCCAGCGTAGACGAGGGGCAGCATCACATTGTCCAGCGCGGTCGTGCGCGGGAGCAGGTTGAAGCTCTGGAAGACGAAGCCCACTTTGCGATTGCGCACCGTGGCCAGGTCGTCGTCGCTCATTTTGCTTACGTCTCTGCCATCGAGCGTGTACTGGCCCCACGTCGGCTGATCCAGGCAACCCAGGATGTTCATCAGCGTAGATTTCCCGGAGCCGGATGGCCCCATGATCGCCAAAATTTCACCTTGCTTCACACCGAGAGAGACACCGCGCAGAGCGTGGACTTCGTTTTCACCCATTTTGTAGACCTTGTGCATGTCGTTGATCCAGATGACGATGGGTGAATGTTGTTCTGTTTTCCCTTTGATCATAAGCACCTCTTAGCGTCCCGTGGAAGGTGGCCCTTGCATATCCAGGAGGCTGCGCGTCTCGGTGACCAATGCCACTGTATCGCCCTCTGCCAACCCGGAATCAATGACCGTGTGCGTATCGCTGCGTTCGCCGACAGTGATGGGCATGCGCACAGGAACGCCATCCACGATGCGATAGACATACGTCTCGCTGCTCTCCTGGTCGGTGCGTACGGCCCAATTGGGCACGAGAAGCACATCACGGATGGTTTCTGTTTGGATGAGGACACTCACCGTCATCCCGTCCAGCACCAGCAGATCGCCCGTGTCGGCTAACTTCACGCGCAATTTGTAGGTGATGATGCCACCCACATTGGTGGGCGTTGCCGCGATGCGCTCGACCGTGCCCTGCAGTGTGGCTTGTGGATGCGCATCCAACGTGATGCTTACCGGTTGCCCCACAGCGACTTTGCCGATGTCGATCTCATCCACGTTGACCTCGATGTACAACTCAGAGGTATCCAGTAGCGTGATGGCCGGCAGACCGGTGGGCGCGGCTGCGCCTTCCTGAATATTGACCGCGGCAACGACGCCATCGAACGGCGCGACGAGGATGGCGTTCGTCAACCTCTCTTCGGCTTGATCCAGGCTCAACTGCGCTTGCTCGATTTGCAGTTCCGTTTGACGGATTCTATCCGCGTCGGGGCCGGCTTGCAGCTTTGCGAGGTTTTCCTGCGCTTGCCGGTAAGCCTGGTACGCAGACAGCCACTGGCTTTGAATCTGTTGGATTTGATATTCGGCTTTGACTTGCGTAATGCCGACATTGCCTTCGGCCTCCATATAGGCGGCAGTGACGCCGGCGCCGTAAGAGAGCGGTAGCCCCATTTGATCGAGCCGGTCAACCGTGCCTTCATACGCCTCTTCCATTTTTTCGGCCGCGTCTTGGGCCGTGCGGATGCTTAGACTGCCCTGCGCCTCCGCTGCTTCCTTGCTGATGCGCGCAACTTCGAGCGATTGCGCCGCATTCTGAATCGCCAATTCGGCCAGGCGGATGTCCTCTTCGCTGGCCGGTTTTTGCAGCGTTTCCAGATTGACGCGCGCCTGTTCGAGTGCAATCTCTGCCTGTCGCACGGCGCGTTCGAGGTCGGTTGTGTCGAGTCGCGCCAATTCCTGTCCGGCCGTGACGTAATCGCTCAAAGCGACGGAGACGGATGTGACGTCCCCCGGCAACTTAAAGCTCAGGTTGGCCTTTTGATTGACGGCGACGTTGCCGCTGGCGGGGACGGTGATGGTCAATTCGCCGCGGACAACTTGCCCGGTGCGCAGAACATCGCCGGTGGCGCTTTGTGATTGCACCTGTTGGTTGCGCCACCATAGCACGCCTCCAATCCCGGCAGCGATGATGGCCAGGATGATGAACCACGTGAATACCTTTTTCATTGCTAACTCCTTGCGCCCTTATGGACCACCCGGTATGAGATCGAGAAGATCGCGCTCTTCGGTGACCAGGGCGACAGTCTCTCCAGCTTCCAGGCCGGAGAGGATCTCGGTGGACGTTTCGTCGTACCGTCCGCGGGTGATCGTGCGACGTTCGGGAACCCCATCGCTGCGCAGAACATAGCAGTACAAGACGGTTTCCCCGGTGGATTGGTCCGAGCGTACCGCCCAGTTCGGCACCAGCAAGACATCCTCGACCGTATCGGTGTGTATCACGACGCTGGCGGTCATGCCGTCACGGATCGCCTCCCCCTTTTCATCCCCACCACCGGGGGGTACACCTTCCCTTTCATCCCCACCACCGGGGGGTACACCTTCCCTTTCATCCTCCCCATGGGTGGGGACACCCTCCCTTTCA
>JBNGDO010000035.1:28111-36957 GCA_049975385.1 Anaerolineae bacterium
GGGGGGGACAGAGGGGGGGGAAAGCCGTACCCGCAACCGGTACGAAATAATCCCACCGACGTTGAGCGCGCCCGGCGCGATGCTTTCGACGGTGCCGCTGATCACGCTGTTCGGATAGGCGTCTAGGGTGACCTCTGCCGTTTGCCCGAGGTTGATCTTGCCGATGTCGATCTCGTCAACCGTTACATCTACGTAGAACCGCGAATCGTCCACCAGGGTAAAAGCGGCTGTACCAACAGAGGGTTGCACCCCTTCTTGTACGTTGACCACGGCGATCAAGCCCGCAAAGGGTGCGGTGAGGCGCGCCCCGTCCAACTGGG
Source organism: Anaerolineae bacterium (assembly GCA_049975385.1). Taxonomy (GTDB): domain Bacteria; phylum Chloroflexota; class Anaerolineae; order B4-G1; family SLSP01; genus DSWT01. The sequence goes on from JBNGDO010000035.1 coordinate 28,432, forward strand.
CCTGCGCTTGTTCCAGGTTCAGTTGCGCCTGTTCGATTTGCAACTCGGCCTGGCGCATCTGCTGCTCGTCCGGACCTTCTTCGAGCTTGCGCAGGCTCTCGACGGCCTGTTGGTAACGGTTGTAGGCCGCCAACCATTGCGACTGCGCCTGTTCTTCCGTCACTTCGGCGTTCTTTCTGGCGATGTATTCCTGTTCTTCGGCGTTTTCGAATTTGAGGCGTGCATCTTCGCTTTGCTGGTTGCTATAATCGTTGTAAGCCTGCTCACGAGCGCGTTGCGCTTGCACGATCATGGCATTGGCGTCGGCCTGTGCCGTCTGCTTGCCGATGCGCGCGACCTCGAGGGCTTGCGCTGCACTCTGGACGTTCAGGCGGGCCAGGTCCACGTCTTCAGCGGCAACGGGTTTGGTAAGGATGTCGCGGTTGAGCGTCGCCTGCTCGAGAGCGAGGGTCGCCTGCTGTACGGCACGTTCCAGATCCGCGGTTTCCAGTTGCGCCAAGACTTCGCCGGCTTGCACTCGCTGGTTAACCTGGATGAACACACGTTCGACAACTCCGGCGCTGTCGAAGCGCAAATCGAGTTTGTTGTTGACAGCAACATTGCCGCTGGCGACTACGGTGATATTCAGGTCGCCGCGTGTCACGCGCTCTGTGCGGAGGACGTCACTGCTTTGCTGTGCCGTTGCCTGCTCTCCGCGCCACCAGAGATACGCAGCAATGCCTCCGCCGATTAGGGCCAGGATGATGATCCACGTGAAAACTTTCTTCATCGGAAGAATCCTCCGCTAAGAACCTATCCGAGAATTCGCCGTTGGTGCACCAGAAACGCTTGCCAGCATAGTTTTCGGATAGAGTCTAAATTTATGACCGGGGTCAGAATTGACCCGGGTCAGAATTAACCCCATCATTATACTACAAAAACCCCCTAAAAGTTGCGCAAAATGCCATTGCGCGGACTTTTAGGGGGTCATTTCTGGAAAACTAGGACTAGAGCTTGGAAAGGGTCCGTTGTAGGTAGGGGAGCAAGGCGTGCGCTTTGCCCGCGCCGACCGCCACACACGCCATTGGTGCGTCGGCGACATATACCGGCACGCCGGTCTCCTGGGTGAGGAGTTGGTCGAAATTGCGCAGGAGCGATCCACCGCCGATCATCGTCATACCCCGGTCGATGATGTCGGAGGACAGTTCGGGGGGTGTGCGTTCCAGCACCGACTTGACCATGTTGATGACGAGGGCGATCGGTTCCTCCAGGGCTTCGGCGATGTCGTCGGTCGTGATCTCGACGCTGCGCGGTAGACCGGTCACCTGGTCGCGCCCCTGAACTTCCATGCGCATACTATCATCGGTGGGGATGGCCGAGCCGATGCGGATTTTGGCTTCCTCGGCACTTGGCTGGCCGATCATAAGGTTGTACTTGCGGCGCACGTAAGCGGCGATCGTTTCGTCCATGCGCACCCCGCCCACGCGAATGGCGGCAGAGGTGACGACGCCATAGACGGAGAGCACGGCGGCCTCGCTGGCCCCGCCACCTAAGTCTACGACCATGTGCCCGCCGGGCGTGTGAATCGGCAATCCGGCCCCAATCGCGCCTGCCAGCGGTTCGGGGATCAGGTACGCGCGGCTCGCTCCGGCTTCCAAGGTGGCCTCGCGCACGGCGCGGCTTTCCACCTGGGTGACGCCGAACGGCACGGTCACGAAAACGCGCGGTTTGAACAATCGTGTTTTGCCAATAGCGCGATTGACGAAGTAGAAGAGCATCTTTTGCGTGATGCGGTAGTCGGCGATCACGCCGTCGCGCAGCGGGCGGCGCACCTGGATTGTCTCCGGGGCGCGGCCCATCATTGCGCGGGCCTCTTCGCCTACGGCAACGACTTCACCGTTGTCAATTTGTTGGGCCACGACCGAAGGCTCCTGCAGCACGATACCCCGCCCGCGTACGTAGACCAGCACGTTGACCGTACCAAGATCGATACCTATCTCTTCTACCAGTGGCATTGTCTTTCTCCTGTTGCATTCACCAGACTGATAATACACGCAATTGGGGATTTTGTCCAATGATTTTACAGATTTTCGCCTTGCTACAATGGCATTCTCTTGGTATACTTGGGGGTGTGCATGCCAGGTGGGAGCACTACAATACTTCCACTTGAGATAGGAAGGTGATGTTTTGACCAATCCAGGGACAGTTGTGCGGGTGGCGGGCGTTGTGGTGGATGCGATGTTTTCCTCTGGCGATTTGCCAGGCATCCATAATGCGCTGCGCATTGAGCGCGATGGTGATGAACCCGACCTCGTGATAGAGGTACAAGAGCACATCGATCCATTCACCGTACGCGCTGTAGCGATGGACGCAACGTCCGGACTGCGCCGTGGATTGACTGTAGTAGATACCGGCGCTCCGATCAAAGTCCCTGTTGGCCCGGAAACGTTAGGGCGGCTGTTTAATGTGTTGGGTGAACCCATCGATAACCAACCCCCGCTTACGGATGTGGAGCATCGTTCCATTCACGTTGCGTCTCCTCCATTGCACGAGCAACGTGTGGTGGAGGAAGCCTTCATCACTGGCATTAAAGCAATCGACTTGTTAACGCCTTATCCTCGCGGCGGCAAGGTTGGCTTATTTGGTGGTGCGGGTGTGGGTAAAACAGTGCTGATGATTGAGTTGATGAACAATACCATCCGCGAACATTCCGGCATTGTCCTCTTTGCCGGGGTGGGGGAACGCAGTCGCGAGGGTAACGATCTGTGGCTGGACATGCAGGAAAGCGGCGTAATCGATAACACCGTGTTGGTCTTTGGGCAGATGAACGAACCACCCGGCGCACGCTTGCGGGTCCCTCTGACGGCCTTGACGATGGCGGAGTATTTTCGCGACCATGAGCGCCGCCAGGTGTTGCTCTTCATCGACAACATCTTCCGCTACATCCAGGCCGGGGCCGAGGTCTCGGCGCTACTGGGGCGCTTGCCGAGTGCTGTGGGCTACCAGCCGACGCTCGCTAGTGAGATGGGCGAGCTCCAAGAGCGCATTACGACCACGACACGCGGCAGCGTTACCTCGGTTCAGGCAGTGTACATCCCCGCCGACGATCTGACCGATCCGGCGGTGGTGGCGACCTTTGGCCATCTGGACGCTTCGACGGTGCTTTCGCGCCGGCAGGTGAGTCTGGGGTTGTATCCGGCGATTGATCCCATAGAATCCAGCAGCACGCTCCTCACGCGGGAAGGCGTAGGCGCGCAGCACTACGCGGTGGCAATGGAAGTCCGCGCGTTGTTGGCGCGCTACGAGGAGTTGCAGGATGTCATCGCCATCCTGGGGATCGAAGAACTGAGTGAGGATGACCGTCTGGCCGTTCACCGGGCGCGCCGTCTGCAACGTTTTCTCACGCAGCCGTTTTTCGCCTCGAGCAGCTTCACCGGTATGCCCGGTGTATTTGTGCCTTTGGAAGAGACCCTGCGTGGCTTTCGCGAAATCCTCGATGGGCAGCACGACGATCTGCCGGAGCAGGCGTTCTACATGGTCGGGACCATCGAGGACGCGGTTGCCAAGGCCGGAACCCTGGCGATGACGGAGGTGCAGGGTGCCTGACCTGCTCCGTCTCAGCGTTTTAACGCCGGGTAAGACTTTACTTGACGTGGATAACGTGAGCAAGGTGCGCTTGAAGCTCGCGGACGGCGGTTGGTTGAGCATCTATCCGCACCACGCGCCGCTGTTGGGCGAAACGTTGGCCGGTCCAGTGACGTACACCACCGAGGTGGGCAAAGAAACGCTCTCTCTTTCCGAAAGCATCCTCCGGGTCGCGGAAAATGATGTAACGCTGTTTACCGGGGGGGAGTTGCCCATCTCCACCGCGGTGGTGGGAGAAGAGGGGGAGGTGGAGGCTGTGCACTTCGACCGCCTGGCGCGTGTCTTGATGTTGTCGTTGCAGGCATTGCCCGTCGAGACTCCGGATGATCCCGAGACTGTGGGGGCGCGCGAGTGAGTGACTGGCTTTGGCTGCTCGGTGGCTTTCTGGTGGGGCTCCTGAACGTCGCCTTGGTTGCCGGGACGGTCAGCCGGTTGCAGCATAACGGGAACGTGCGTCCGCCAAAGGCAGCGCTTTCTACAACGCTACGCGGCTTTGCACTGCGCTTGATCTTGTCGATGCTCGTGTTGGTTGTCGCGCTGCGGCATAGTGTGGCCGCAGGTTTGTTCACTTTTGCTGGCATTTGGCTGGGGCGTTGGATGGTTTTGTTATGGACACCCGCGCCGGCAGACCGCCGCAAAGTCGAGACCTGAACTTTTCCTGCTGCCGCACTTACTCTTCGGTCTCTGACTTTTAACTTTCGACTAAAGGACATACGTATGGATGAAGTTTTTCCTAAAGTTGTATTTATACTCTTTGGCTTGATCCCTGTGCGCGACACAGTGATTTCAACGTGGGTTATGATGGCGTTGGTTTTGGCCGTGGTTTACATTGTTCGGCGCTCTGTGCCCGAAGCGTTGGAGATGTTTATCGATTTCGTTAGTGACACCATTTCGGATGTGCTCGGCCGTCCGGCGGAACCGTTTTTGCCCTTCCTGGGCGCGATCATTCTCTTTCTTTTGATAGCGAACAACCTGGGGCTGCTGCCTCTTCTGGCGACGCCGACGAAGGATATCAACACCCCATTGGCTATGGCACTCGTCGTTTTCTTTGCCGTCCACTACTTCGGTGTTCGTGACAAAGGGGTCTTGGGGTATCTCAAGAGCCTGGCGACGCCGATCTTCATGCTGCCTTTGGAACTGATCGGCCAGTTGAGCCGCACAATGTCGTTGACGTTGCGTTTGTTTGGCAATGTCATCAGTTCCGAGTTCATTGTCGCCGTGATTTTTTCACTGGTGCAGCCGATTGCGCCGCTCCCGATGATGGCTTTGGGCGCGGTTTCTGGTGTTTTGCAAGCGTATATTTTCACGATCCTGGCGTCGAGTTATATCTCTTCGGCACTCGGCGACAGCAAGACCTGATAAAGACCCTCGCGAGGGTTACGGATTCGTTGTGGAACAGAGTTTCAAGACTTTGGACTTGAGACTTTGGACTTGATCTTATTTTATACAAGGAGGAATAGTATATGGCAGAGCTTGATCCTGGTACACTGATTACGGTCCTTACGATTTTGGTCGGGGCGATAGGCATGGTGTTGGGCGCCATTTTGCCGGCGTTGGTCGAAGGCCGCGCGGTTATCAAAGCACTTGAGGGGATGGTCCGCCAACCGGAGGCTGCTGGTGACATCCGCAATACGTTGATTATCGCTATGGCGCTTTTGGAGACGACGGCGATCTACGTTTTGCTCGTCATCTTGGTCTTGATTTTTGCCAACCCGCTGTTGGACCGATTTTTCCCGGCGGGTTAAGGGGGTGAGTGCGAGTTATGGGAAAGGACTGATCTATGCTTAACCTGGATCTGTTTACGGTTCTTTGGCAAGTTGTCAACTTCCTGGTCTTTGCCTGGCTGTTGTATCGTTTTCTTTTCCGTCCGATGTTGCAACGCATCAAAGCGGCCGCAGCGGAAAAGGAACAGTTACAACAAGAACTACTCGCTGACCGTGAAGCTGCGGCTGTGCTACGCACGGAGCTTGAGTCGCGCATAGCGGGAACGGAGGAAGAAGCAGCCTCGATCATCGCTGAGGCGAAAAATCAGGCTGAGCTTACCCGGGTGGCGCTGATGGAGGAAGTTCAGACTGAGGTGGAGCATATCCTCACTGAGGCGCAAGTGGACGCTTACCGCTTGAAACGCCAGGCTATGGACGAATTCCATGAAGACTTACTGCGTGCTGTATTGGACGTAAGTGCCCTGACGATAGGCCGGGTGTCGCCGGCACAACTGCAGGATGCACTGCTCAAACAGCTCAACGACAGCGTGTGGGAGTTGGGGCGCACCGACATACAGCGTGTGGAAGGATTGCGACGTTCCTTGGGTGCGCGTACCCCGGTTGTGATTGCGCGTGCCGCCAAGCCACTCTCCGCCGAACAACAGGGTCAACTCGTGCGCACCTTCACCGCTCTTGCCGATCGCAACATCACACTCGACCTGAAAGTCGATCCAGCGTTGGGTCTGGGGATGCGCGTTCGCATTGGCGATTTTGTGCTGGATAACACTATCGCCGGTAAGCTGGGCGCGCTGCATGAGGAAGTGATGGAGGCTCTAAAGGAGAGGTTGGCGGATGAGTGAGCGACAACCTTTGTCGTCGCAACCCTTGCCCAGTCGGCAATCGCCGCAACAGCATCAAGATGAACGTATGGGTGACACCGCAGATGTCAGAACGCTGCTGCGCATCCTGCGTGAGCGTGTGCCTCATGTAGGCGCTCAGATAAAGTTATATCAGGCGGGCGATACCAACATTGTGAAGCGTCTGAGCGAGGAGGTGGCGGCTATCGCCGGAACCGCTTCGATTAAACCTGATATCGCCAAGATGATGCGGTTCCTGGCCGAGCGTGCGGCCACGATTGACGCACAGGTGCAATATCACGCGGTAGGGACGGTGCAACATATCGGGAATGGCGTGGCGACGCTTTCTGGCCTCCCACGCTCTTGCACCGATGAATTGGTGACATTCCCGACCGGCGTGCAAGGGTTGATCCTGAACCTGGAGCAGGATCACGTCGATGTGGTTCTGTTGGGGGCAAATGAAGGCATCCAGGGTGGGGATCAGGTGATGGCAACCGGCGAGCGATTGCAAGTTCCGGTTGGACGCAACCTCCTGGGGCGCGTGGTCAACCCGCTTGGGCAACCATTGGATGAGCGCGGCGTAATCGAATCGGCCTACTACACCCACCTTGAGCACGATGCGCCGGGCATCGTCGACCGCGAACCGGTGAGCGAACCGTTGCTTACCGGCTGGAAAATGGTAGATGCACTCGTACCGATTGGCCGGGGGCAGCGCGAACTCATCATCGGGGACCGGCAAACAGGCAAAACCACGCTGGCTGTGGATACCATCCTCAACCAGAAAAACTCGGGGGTAGCCTGTTTCTACGTGGCGATTGGGCAGAAGAAGTCCTCCACGCTGGCAGTGATCGAGACGCTGCAAAAAGCCGGCGCACTGGAGTACACCACGGTCGTCGTTTCCAGCCCGGACGATCCGCCCGCCCTGCGCTATCTCGCGCCCTACGCCGGGTGCACGATGGCCGAGGGCGTAATGTGGGAGGGGCACGACGTCCTCGTCGTTTATGACGACCTGACGCGCCACGCCGACGCTTACCGGGAGTTGAGCCTGCTGTTGCGTCGCCCGCCGGGCCGTGAGGCGTATCCAGGCGATATTTTTTATCTGCACTCGCGCTTGTTGGAGCGGGCGTGCAAATTGAATGAGGCGGCAGGCGGCTATTCCTTGACGGCCTTGCCGATTGTAGAGACGCAGCGTGGGAATATGTCGGCCTACATCCCCACAAACCTGATTTCAATTACCGATGGGCAGATTTTGCTCGACAGCGACTTGTTTAATCGCGGCATCAAGCCTGCCATCAATGCGGGGCGCTCGGTCTCCCGCGTAGGGGGGGCGGCGCAGGTCCCGGCGATGCGCGCGCTGGCGTCGACGCTGCGACTGGAATTGGCGCAGTTCGAGGAGGTGGCGCGGTTCGTTCGCTTCGGAACGGACGTGGATGAGACTACGCAGCGGCAGATTCATCGCGGCGAACGTCTGCAGCGGCTGTTGACGCAACCCGTTCACCAGCCGCTCCCGCTAACAGCGCAAATCATTATGTTGGCCGCAGCGACGGGGGGATACCTGGATGATATCCCCACCGATGATATTCTGGCGTTTGAACAGGCATTGCTGGCGCATTTCGAGACCGAGTACCCGGCGGTGTATGCGGGGCAGGGACCGCCGTCAGAGTATCTCGAAGAAGTGCGTGCGGCGCTGGCACAGACGATGCGCGAAGATTCGCTAGGCGAGGACTCGCCGCGCGAGGATTCGCGCAATGACTTCCGCGCAGCCTGGTTCAGGAGGAGGCTCGGGCTATGAGAAAGATGGTGATGGCGGTCGTCCCTCGAGACCAGGCCAATCAGGTGATGGAGGCCCTTATTGCGGCGGGGTACACGGCGACGTTTACCGACAGCCGCGGTGGTATGTTGCGCCAGGCGCAGCAGACGCTCTTCATCGCCGTGCGGGAGAAGGACCTGGATCGGATTTTATCGATCATCCGTGAAAATTGTCGCACGCAGATTCGGTTGGACGGCGCGGATAACGATGCACCCAGCCAATTTTCGCCTGGGCTCGCCGGCGTGCCGACCACCTACATTGGCAATGCCGTTGTCTTTGTCTGGGATTTGGAACGCTTCGAAACATATTAGATGGATACTCTCGCAAGGGTTAACGGTTGAGCCATGGCACAAGACCTTGAACGTATCCAGAGCCGTTTGGAGAACGTGCGCGCCGTCGGTCCGATTCTGGCTGCATTGCGCACGATTTCGCTCGGCAGTTGGCAGATGGCGCTCAACCGGCTGCGTAGCCTGGAGGGGTACAGCGGGCGACTGCTGACATTGCTCCCGGTGTTACTGCCGCATATCCAGGC
>JBNGDO010000036.1:0-20907 GCA_049975385.1 Anaerolineae bacterium
CGGTCACTTCCATTGCTCTTGCTCTACTTCCTAATTCACCTCCGGGAATTGCTGTTCGCATTGTTATGTTTTGTTAATGACATCACCTCCTCTCTTGGTCTTTATCACAAGACGGGGACTAAAAAGTGTAGTGCATTGAAGTGCTCAAAAGCTGCGAGATAGTTCTTGGCCTCCAAACGTATCGTTCGGCCATCGACGCGGGTGACGAAATCCAGATATTCGAGTGCATCCGCGTACGATGGGTCGAAAAAGAGAACTCGCGCCACGTCCGATACACCTCCTTTGAACAAAATTACGCATGAAGGCGCATAGTTGAGGGATCTTTGTTCAAATCCGTTATATCCGTTGTCCAAGATGGTGGTGAGGGCTGTACTCAGGATTTAGAAGAAGGGGAAACGAAGGAAGATTTCCTTTGTATATTGTATCATCATAGCATCAAACAGGTTACAGTTCAAGGACATGTTTCATTAAAGGTGGATTTCAGAATGGGGGCGAGTTTGCACCGTTGTAGCTGCCAATTGCAAACGTAGGCGTGCGGTTCACGCTGCTCACTCGTCGTCGGACTAAGTTGCAGGCCATTTGATACGCGCGACGCCTGCTTTTCCTAGAAAGTGAACCACACCCTTTCATTAACAAAGATATCACACATAAGAAAATCGCACCCGAACAAAAGCGGTGTCTACTGAACAATGCCGAAGGAGTACGAGGATTGAATAGAAAAGGGCCTATGATACAATAACGAGGTAACCGAAAATACCGATGATGAAGTCAATGGAAACCTCATATCCTGCACCGAGCGCAATGAAACACGCCGATGGCTCAGCCCGCTTCGCCTACGTTACGCTGTTGATGCTCAACGACAATTACCTTCCCGGCGTGCTGACGCTGGGCTATGGCCTGCGTCGCCAGAAAACCCAGGCGGACCTCGTTTGCATGGTCACGTCGGAGATCACGGCACAGGCCCGTTACGCGCTCGGCCTGGTGTTCGATCACGTCGTAGACGTGGAAAAGCTCTTCGTCCCCTACAAGCGGCGGCATGCACGGCAGTACATCCCCTACGTCTTCACGCGAATGCATATGCTCCGTCTCGGTACGGACGGCGACCTGGGACTGCATTACGAGAAGCTCGTCGCGCTCGACGCCGATGTGCTGCCGATCAAGCATTACGATCACCTGTTCACCCTCGAAACTCCAGCGGGCATTCTCAACGAGTCCAAGGCACACTTCCTGGATTACAGCGAGGACGGGCAGTACATCATCCCACCGAGCGTGGCGACCGAGGGCACCTGGCGCTGGCACGAAGTCTACAATCCCATCTGCCCGCACGGTCACAAAATCCCACAGGCTATCACCGACCGTGTGAAAGATGATCCCACCAACATGGGGGTGAACACTGCCCTTATCGTCCTTCAGCCTTCGATGGCCGAGTTTGCAGCGGTCGAAGCCGACATACAACAACCCGAAACCCTGCGCTATATCGGCGACCTGTTCGAGTGGCCCGATATGCAATACCTCACCATGCGCTGGTCGGGCACGTGGGCCAATGTCGACATCCGCTTCTGCGGGTTCAGTGGTTACCCCAACCTCAGCGTGCTGTTCGGCACGCACTACGCGGGGCTCAAGCCGTGGCACTTCCACAAAAAGAAGGCCATGGCGCGCTACGGCCGGTTCGAGGATTTCCAGTATTGGTTCAAGCAGTATACGGCAATGGTCAGGCGGGCCTATCCCAAGTTGCAAAACGTCAAACGGCTGAAACGCTTGTCGAAACAAATCCGAGAACTCAATTTAGCTTGACTTTGCGATTAGCCGATTTTAGGTACAATGGGGGGAAGACCCTTTCATCTACGAATATGTGCGGAGAGTAATTCTACAACGAAGAGGGCAGGTTAGCTGCCCTCTTTCCGTAATTATGATAAGCGTAAACCCAAAAATTACCCACCCCTGGAATCTCGATCCGACTGCCGCCATCGCGCTGCAGCGGGAACTGGCTGCCAAAGTGGTCCGCGAGACGGCGTTTGGGCCGATTACGACCATCGCGGGCGTGGACGCCAGCTACCGCGAAGGCATCGCAAGAGCGGCGATCGTGGCGTTCAGCTTCCCCGACTTGGACATTCTGGAATACGTCACAGCGAAACGCCCGGTCAGCTACCCGTATGTTCCTGGCCTGCTCAGCTTCCGCGAAGCCCCCGCCGTGTTGGATGCGCTGGAAAAGCTGCCCCTCACGCCTGACCTGTTGATCTTCGACGGGCACGGCATCGCCCATCCGCGCCGTCTCGGCATCGCCAGTCACGTCGGGCTGCTGGTGGACCTGCCCTCCATCGGCTGCGCCAAAAGACGGCTGGTGGGGCACCATGACCAACCAGAGCGCGAGCGCGGCAGCTTCACCTATCTGCACGACGGCGACGAAACCATCGGTGCGGTGGTGCGAACGCGCACCGGGGTCAAGCCGGTCTTCGTCTCCACCGGACACCGCATCAGCCTGGATGCCGCCATCGACGTCGTGCTGGTCTGCGGGCGCGGCTACCGTCTGCCCGAACCCACCCGCTGGGCCGACAAAATCGCCGGTGGTGTGTATCCTCCTCAACAGTAAACGGTAGACGGTAGACGGGCCGCCGAGAACGCCTGTTCTATTTCCTGACGGGGGTTATCTGCTTCGTCACAACTCTCTCTGATTTTTAGATTTGCTGATTTGCGATTTGTTGATTTTGGGATTCCGGAGGAACTATGCCTGACACACTCAAGTACGACATCACCAAGGATGATGAGGCGTACCGCCTAAGCGCTTTCACCGGACGCGATCCGGCCTTCGTCACCTTTGGGGAGACGATGGTGCGCGACACGCCCGCCGACGGCGAGCGCCCGGAGCGCACGCGCCAGGTCCACCTTTCGATGGCGGGCAGCGAGTACACGCTGGCGATGGGTCTGGCCCGTTTGGGCATCCCTGCTGGCTACATCACCCGCGTCCCCGACAATCCCTACGGGCGGATGCTGCGCAACATCGCCCGCGAAAATGGCGTCAACACCGATCACTTTGTCTGGGCGCCGAAAACCGAACCCATCGGGCGCTTCATCTACGAAATCGGGCGCACGCCGCGCAAGAATACGGGGACGTACCAAAGAATGTACTCCGCCGCGTCCAAACTCGACGCCGGGATGGTCAACTGGGCCGCCGCGCTCAAGGATTGCCGGCTCTTCCACACGTCCGGCATCAGCTTCGGGTTGTCGGCGCACAGCAACTACACGCGCAATTACCTGCTGGCGGCCTTCGAAGAGGCGATGACCTATAAACCGGATGGCTGTCTGGTGGGGATGGACTTCAACTACCGCGCGACCCTCTGGTCGCCGGAACAGGCGAAGGCCGTGCTCACGCCGCTGGTCACAGACCACGTCGACGTGCTGGTGACGACCATCGAGGACATGGCCAAACTCTATGGGATGGGCTGCGGGCAGTACAGCGCCGGGCAGATCGACAACGGCGACATCGGCCACATCGAGGACGACGACATCCGCGCCTTCGCCGCCGAGGTGTGTGCGCGCTTCGACACCAAAATCGTCGCCATCACCATCCGCTACCCCGACAGCTTCGAGCAGCATCGCTGGGAATCGGCAGCCGCCGACGCCGACGGCAACTTCTTCCGCTCGCCTGCCGTCAGACCCGTTACCCTATGGGACCGGCTGGGCGGCGGCGACACGTGGAATGCGGGCTTCTACTATGGCCTGCTCACCGAGAACTTCACTCCTTCTGGCCTCGAAAAAGGCGTCCTCGTAGGCGACGCGGCCACACGCCTCAAGCAAACGCTGCTGTTCGATCTGCCCATCATAGATAAGGCCGAAGTCCAGGCGTTGATGAAGGAAGATGTGCTGGGTGGAGGAAAGCGAACCAGTCGCTAAAGGGATATTTAGCGTTTACTCAGCTTCTTAAGAACTATGCATAGAGGAAACGGCGGTGCTGCCGCACTCTATGCAAGCACGAAAACGGAGGCCAGCAGGATGCTGGCGATCCCAGCGATTTTCGAAGGAGGGGAAGTGCAACAAGAAAAAGCATGGGTGGATCATCTGCTGGAGTCTATCATTGAAGGCATTGTGACACTCGATGCCCAGGGCAATATCACCTACTTTAGCCCCGGCGCGGCGAGGATTACTGGCTGGGAACCCCATGCGACACTGGGACTATCGTGCAACCGTGTTTTTCAGCCAGTTGAAGACAATCAGCCCTTCACAAACTTGCTCCCGCCTCCTGGTGGGCGCCGCAAGATTCCCGTACGCTTGCGCACAGGACAACAGGTCGTGTTAGCGGTAACCGGCGCACGTTTGGTGCCTCCAGGTGACAACGACACTCAGATAGCGCTCGTCTTCCGCGACATCAGCGAAGAAGAAATGTTGCACCGGCTGGTCGGGCACTTTATGGCCAATATCGCGCATGAGTTTTTCACCCCTCTCTCAGCCTTAGGCGCAGCGGTAGAGTTACTCAAAGATCAAGTCACATATCTTACGCCAGCCGAATTGCAAGAATTATTAACGTCACTACATTTGAGCGTATTAGGACTGCAAACTTTCGTCGACAACCTACTCGAAAGCGCCAGCATTGAGGCCGGGAAATTCCATGTCCATGTCCACCCAGTTAATCTGAGCGACATCGTCAACGATGCTATCCACATCATGAAACCACTACTGGAAAAACGAGCCCAGTGGTTAGCGCTTGATGTGCCAGATACGCTGCCCAAAGTGTGCGCCGATGCACGACGCACAGTGCAGGTCCTGGTCAATCTACTGGCTAATGCCAGCAAATATGGACCAGACAACGCGCCAATTACCATCCGCGTCATCGAAAAAAATAATACACTCCAAATCGAAGTGCTAGATCAGGGTCCGGGTATTCCCTTACTTGAACAAGAAGACCTGTTTCGCAGTTTCTCCCGGTCAGAGGTGGATCAAGACAAAACGCAAGCCGGAGTAGGTCTGGGATTGTCCGTCGTCAAAGCAACTGTCGAAGCGCAAGGAGGCTGTGTGGGTGTTCAGAACATTTCTGATGGTGGAGCCAGATTTTGGTTTACATTGCCAATGGTGAATGAGGTATGAAGGCATTAATCGTAGATGATGACCGCGTGTTGGCCGATGTCGTCGGTTTTACACTACGACGAGAAGGATTTGAAATTTTACTCGCCTACGATGGAAAGAAGGCCCTACAGCGTTGGGAAGAAACAAATCCTGATATTGTCATACTGGATGTGAATCTGCCCAATGCGGACGGATTCACAGTTTGCAAACAACTCCGCGCGCAAGGAGAAACGCCCATCATTATGCTGACAGTGCGTGAGGACGAGGATGACGTCATCCGTGGTTTTAAATGTGGGGCGGATGATTATATCACCAAGCCCTTCAGCCCGCGCCAACTGGTGGCTCGAGTCCAGGCCGTGATTCGCCGGTCGGGCAAAGTCCCCACGCGCGCGGTACGACGCATTGGAAAGTTGACCCTGCTACCCGCCAACCGGGAGTTACAATGTGATCATCGCGACCCCATCTCACTCACGCGCCTGGAAAATCGACTATTGGACTACTTTATGCTCAATGCCGGACGAATTTTAAGTTCAGAGGCCATTATTGATTATGTGTGGGGACCGGGCGGCGGTGATAACGATATGCTCCGGCAACTCGTTCATCGCCTTCGGGGAAAAATTGCGCAAGCATGTGGTGGGGACGATCAGCTAACCGCTTCATATATAGAAACCGTACCCGGCTTGGGATACGGCATCAAGATTTCCTCGCAATACTAGACATCCTTATAGGCCGAATCTTTGACAAACGAGGCAAGATTTTACCGCCGAGCACGCAGAGGCCGCTGAGAAAAAGGCGTTGCGCGCAACGCACAAAATCTCCGCATTCTCAGCGTACTCTGCGGTGAATGTTCGCCTTGTCGGTTTGAGGCGAAGCTTCGCTAGTACTTGGGTGGTTCCCTATTTGGAACGCGAATATTTATCACAGGTTTGTTACGAGGTTATCACAAGAGTTATCACTGCCTGATGTTATGCTATAGAACAGAGATCAAACAATCTGAACATAGAACGTAACGAAAGGGGATAACGACGATGATACCAGACAATATCTTGTTGTTCATAGTTGTTGGCTTTTTAGCACAAATGATTGATGGAGCCCTGGGAATGGCATACGGCGTCAGTTCAACGACCTTCTTGCTCGGTATTGGCGTGCCACCCGCTATTGCTAGTGCCTGTGTGCATACTTCTGAAGTCTTCACCACAGCCATCTCCGGGCTTTCACACTTAAAATTCGGCAATATAGACAAGAAACTCTTTCTGAAATTGGTGTTCCCTGGCGTTCTAGGCGGCGTAACAGGCGCTTATCTTCTCACGCTTGATGAACTACAGAGCATCATCAAACCGATTGTGTCCGGCTATTTGCTCCTTATGGGCATTTTCATTCTCTGGAAAGTCACGCGAAAACCACAAGACCGGGAAGTCACCCGCTTTCTCATGCCGTTAGGTGCCGTAGGCGGATTTTTCGACGCAATTGGCGGGGGGGGATGGGGGCCTATTGTGACCACCACGGTTGTAGCCCGGGGACACAGTCCCAGATTCACCATCGGTTCGGTCAATGCCAGCGAGTTTTTCGTCACTTTGGCACAAGCGATCACATTTGTCATCACCATTCCCAGCTTGTTTTCACAAAATTGGCAAGTCATTGTTGGCCTGCTCCTGGGTGGTTGTCTGGCGGCTCCATTGGCCGCCTACTTCTGCAAGAAGCTGCCCGCACGGACATTGATGAAGTTGGTAGGAGGCGCCATCACATTCCTGAGTATTCGCACCATCTACTTGGCCCTGATTTAAACACTATCAGGACTTGCGCAATTTCCAGCCTTTTGCACCGCAGAGGCCGCTGAGTACGCTGAGAAACATCAAAAATAATGCGAAAACTCCGCGCGCTCTGCGTACTCGGCGGTAAAATTTCCATGATCGCGTAAGTCCTGACTATGACGGAGGAGTCCTACTCTATGCACAAATCCGAAAAACTGAACCTGATTCGCGCCACGGGCATCATCGCCATTATGCGGGCGCAAAGCTCGGAGCAACTGATTGCCGCCGCCGACGCCATCAAGGCCGGCGGCGTGCGCGTCATCGAGGTGACGATGACGACGCCGGGCGCGCTGGACGTGATCGCCGAGGCAACGCAGCGTTACGGCGACGCTGTGCTCTTCGGCGCGGGGTCGGTGCTGGACGCCGAGACGGCGCGGGCGGCGATTTTGGCGGGCGCGGGCTTCATCGTGGCCCCCACCCTCAACCTCGACGTGATCGCGCTGTGCAACCGCTACAGCATCCCCGTGATGCCCGGCTGTTTCACGCCGACAGAGATGCTGACCGCGTGGGAAGCCGGAGCCGACATGGTCAAGCTCTTCCCAGCGGAGATCGGCGGGCCGGCGCTCGTCAAGGCCATCCGCGCGCCGCTGCCGCATTTGGAGATTGTGCCCGTCGGCGGCGTGGACCTAAACACCGCCGCGGACTTCATCCGCAACGGTGCGGCGGCGCTCGGCGTGGGCAGCAGCCTGGTCAACCAGCAGTTGCTCGATGCGGGTGATATGGCGGAGCTTACCCGCCGGGCGGCGAGGTTCATCGAGGAAGTGAATGAAGGACGGGGAAAATAAAAAAACTGAACAGGTGGTTGGGGGGGTTAGGTGGTTGCCTGTTGCAACCACCTAACCCCCCAACCACCTAACCGCCTAACTCTCAAACCACCGGCTCAGCGAATACTCCGGCTCAAAGCCCACCAGATCGCGCGCTTTATCGATGCTCACCAGCGTCTCCGTCCCCACGAGCGGGCGCTTGAGCGGTACGTCGGGGTAGAACCACGCCACCAACGTCTCGGTCGGAATCCCGGCAGAGTTGTGGTCGTCGTTCACGTAGACCGGGTGGCTGCCCTCGAAATCGGCGAGCAGCCCCTTCTCGATGCACTGCGCGGAGTCGCGGGCGTCGATGCTGGCCCAGAAGTTGCTATAGCCGAACATCACCCGCGCGTAGGGCAGCTCGCGCAGTGTCGGGAAGTTATCGGGCACTTCGAAAGCGCGCTCGGCGCGGAGCCTGTCGTGCTGCACGATGATACCCTCAACAATGACGCGGCGCTGTTCCTCCGGCATCGCCAATAGCTCCTGGTATTGCTGCCGCGCCGCTGCGCGAAAGGCCGTGACATGCGCTTCGTTCTCCGGCGTGATCTCGTAGACGCCCGGTAAGCGCAAGAACAGGCTCGAAATGCCGTCGCGCCGCCAGAAGTACGCGCCGATCTCCTCCATCACCTGCTTGGAGAAGGAATACGGATCGGTCGTGAAACTCGGATGCGCCTCGTCCATCGGGAAGTAGCGCAATGAAAAGCGCTTGGTGCCAAAGTTGAAGCCGAGCGCGTTGATCGAGCTGGCGCTGATGATGCGCTTGATGCCCGCGTTCGCCGCCGCCTGGTAGACGTTGAACGTCCCCGTGCAGTTGGCGTGGAAGATAGCCTCGCTCGTCCCCTTGCTCGGGTTGGGGATCGCCGCCAGATGGACGATGCCCTCCATCCCCTGCACGCAGTCCATCACACACGCGAAGTCCACAATATCGCATTGCCGGTACGCTGCGCCCTCAATCTCTATCCCGGCGCGCCGCCCAATGACGGTGACGTCGTGACCGTGCTCGACCAACCGCGCCACCGCCATCCGCCCCACCGCACCCGTTCCACCTGTAACCAGAATACGCATTGTAAGCCTCCTGAGAAGATGGGGATTGGTAACTGGTAACGGGTAATTGGTAACTGGGGACTGGGATGATTTCCTAATCCCTGATTACTGATTACCGATTACCGATTACCAATCCCTGATTACCAATCCCCTAATCACAAATCAAGATACCACAGCAACATCGCCTCGTGCGCCACATCGGGGACACCGGCGTAGCCATAACGATGGATCGCGCCCAGCGTGCAGCCCTGTTTAGCGTAGAAACGACAGGCGGGCACGTTGATGCTCTGGGTTTCCAGGCCAAATTGCCCGTATCCCTGGCTACATGCCCAATCTGCCGCGTGGCGGAAGAGCTGCGCGCCGATCCCACGACCTCGTGCATCGGGATGCACGCGAATATCGTACAGCACGGCAAGGTCCTTGCGTTGAAAATGGTCCATCGGATAAACGGATGTATTCAGCGCGACCGTCGCACCGCCCACTGGAACGCCAGTTGTCGCTTCGCCATCAAACGCCACGAAAATGCCCCAGTCTTGCAAATCGAACTCCTGCGCCCATACCGTCGGGCCGTCGTTCTTGTAGACCTTGACGTACGGCTCAACAGCCTGCTCGACCAATTGCAAGCCACCCAACCCACCCTCCAATGCCACAACCTGAAAAACGGTGTGCACCTCAAAATGATTGGGAATGGCATCGTATAGAGCGAAATCCTCTACTCCAATGGGATTGATATGGATAGTCATTTAGCAACGCCTAAAAATGATCCGCCACCCAGACATACGGCGTCCCCTTCGGGAACAGGATGTCCAGCAGCGGCAGCACATCCCCGTGCGCCGTGACCTGCGGATCGTTCAGCACGTCGCGGGCGGAGCGGTAACCGGTGGCTAACTGCGTCAGCTTGTCTTGCGAGAGTTCCAGGCGCAAGCCGTCGCGCGCGCCGTCTTCCACGTTCACCTTTCCCTCATTGATGACGAGTGTCAGAATCCCCAGGTCCGTCTGGAACGTCAGCGCGCCGGTATACTCGGCGGAACGCGAAAACGCCAGCCGCCGTTCCAGTTCCGGCGCGAGCTTCTCGAAGAACGGCTGCTGGTTGAGCAGGCGCAGCATCCCGCTACCGTGACGCGGATACACCACCTTCCATTCAGCGCCGAAGCGCTGCACGTACTCCGCAAACGGATGGTCGGGTGGAATGAAGAGTTGCACGTCCTCGCAGCGCTTGTCCACCGCCTGCGCGGCGAAAAAGCTGAGGAGTGTCGGAAAGAATGCATCATCGCACGCTTCCACCTCTGCGACCTTCATGGCCTTGTCGTAGCGATCCCAGGCGGCGTAAGCCAGCAGTTTACCGTTGGCGTCTTCCCACAGTTGCGTGTCCGGCGGCGTGCCGTACCACGTACCCTTGCTGAATTTTGAGAAATCCTCCAGCGTGCGGACAACGCTACACACGCGGGTGGCATTGTTGGCGTTGTATAGATCGAGTACGGCGGGCATGTCCGCCTCGCCGATGGGGCGGATGATATACGATCCCTCGTCGGCAGCAGTTCGAGCAGACATCTCCGCGTCGCGCGTCTTGACCTTGCACTCGAAGGCCGCCAGACCCGCCGCGTAGCCGAACTTGGTATAGAAGTTCTCGATGCCAAAGAGCATCGAAATATCATAGCCTTCGGCAATCATATACTGGACGGTGTCCTCATACAGGTGGCGCATGTAGCCCTTCTTGCGGTGCTCGCGTTCGGTATAAACGCCACCGACACCCGCCATGCGCACCGTGGTTATGCCGATGCGCATGGTGAAGTCGATGACCCAGAGATGGCAGACAGATTTCTCCTCGCCCTCGATCCACAATTCGCGCCTGTGGTCGCGCCCCTCATCTTTGGTCGTTATCTTCATTAACCCTACTCCTGAAATAATCCAAGTCCGTAATTCGTTATTCGTAATTCGTTATTCGCCTATTCTCGACCGGAACTCCGGCACACCTTTGATCCCCAAGTTGACGCGAAAAAGCGCGCCCGCGCCGGAGCCTTCGATCTCTTTGCCCTGGCTGTTCGCCGTGGTGACGTAGATGTCGGTGTAGTCCGGGCCGCCGAAGGTGGGGCAGGAGATCTTCTTCGCGGGGAAGGTGATGCGCTGCACTTCCGTCCCATCCGGCGCGTAACGGACGAGACAACTGCCGTCCCAGCGCGCCGACCAGACGTAGCCCTCGGCGTCCACCGTCATGCCGTCGGGGTGGCCTTCACCCGGAACCTGCGGCACGCGGACGAAATCGCGGCGGTTGGTGATCGCGCCCGAGGCTTCGTCGTAGTCAAAGAGGTAGATGACGTGCTTGGTCGTGTCGGTGTAGTACAGGCCCTTACGATCATGGGTAAAGCCCAGGCCGTTGGAAACACCGACACCGTCTACGACTTCGGTCAACGTCCCGTCGGGATCGAGGCGGTAGAGCCGCCCAGAGCGTTCCGGTGTGGGCATCGTTCCACAGAAGACGCGCCCGGCAGGATCGGCAATCACGTCGTTGAAGCGCGTGTTCACCTCCGCGGGGATTTCCTCGATGACGGTCTCGGTCACGCCGTCGCGCCAGAGCGTGACCGTTCCCTTGTCCTGGAAGAGCAGCAGCGCGCCGTCGGCCTGAATCGTAAACCCGCCGATGGGCCGGCCCTCGTAGCATAGCTCGTGATGGCCCGTCGCCGGGTCGTAGCGGAACAGCCGCCCGTTGGGGATGTCCACCCAGTAGAGGCGTTGTTCGTCGGGATGCCACAGCGGACCTTCGCCCGTGCGGCAGTTGTAATCGGCAATCAGTTCTGGTTTCATAGCAACCTCCATTGATTTACTTTAACAGAACGCACCCCAGATTTTAGAATTCCTGCAGAAGATCCAGAAACGCGCGATCGAGCTGGTGACCGTGCCATTCCTCGTAAACCACGTCAGTTCGGCCGGAATCGATGATGCCAAACGAGCCGCGGAAGTTCCACAGCGCGTAGCCGATGTTGTGTGCGGTGAGGATTTCCAGCACGTCGCGGAACCACGCCAGTACGACCGGGTGCGGCGTGTAACTGAACGCCCCCGCTTCGCCGCAGTGCACGCCGATGCCCTGTGCCGCAAGCTCAATCCACGGCTGGTACGCCTGCTCCAACTCGGCGCGGCCCCACGTTTCGCCGTAGTGCCACCCACCGGGCCATTGCGGGACGGGCCAGTCCATCCCGTTGACCCACGAGGCCTTATAATGGCTGACGCCCATCGGCTCGTAGGCGCGGCAGCTCTGTGCGATGCCGGTGTCGTTCAACTCCGGCGCGGGGATGCGCCCGTAGCCCATCCCATCCGCGATGATGAGCCGGTCAGGGTCGATCTCGCGGATGGCGGCGACCGCCGCGCGCACGACGCGCTCGTGATCCTTGCGCGTCATCGGATAATGCGGCGGACGGCCCTCCTCCGGATTCGGCGGCTCGTTGACCAGATCGAAGCTCAAATCAGCCGAAGCGATACCCCGGTAGCGTTTGGCGAAGGTCTGCCAGTGGAAGCAGAAGGCGTCGAGCGCATTCTGATCTTTCCATAGATTGTACGGCTCGTCGCGCTCGTGGTTGACCGAGTAACCCGGCGCGCGGTGGAAGTTGAGCGAGATGTGGATGCCGTACTGCTGTCCCAGGCGCACCACCCGATCCACCTTCTCCAACATCGGCTCGTGCAGTTTGTACGGATCATCGCCCTCGATCCACAACGTGTAACACGCCGGGATGCGGGCGAAATCGAAGCCCCAGTCGCGCATCCAGCGAAAATCATCCTCACAGAAATCGCCATCGCTGTTCACGGTGAACATCTCCAACAGGTTGAAACCCCGCCAGCGGGGCAAAACGGTTTGTGTCGTCATCTCTGCAGCAAGCATAAGCATACTCCTTTTCGATATGGATATATTGACTGTTGCTCAATCACGCACCATCGTCAAGCATTTGCGCTGTGCCAGAAACCGGCGAACCGATCTTGGGCGGATTGTCTTCCAGATAGAGGATCGCCGGCGTGAGTGCCCAGATCAAAGCTACACCCAGGCAGCCGACGCCCGTGATGACAAAGAGGACCGGCACGCCATAGGCTTCTGCCAGTGGTCCTCCTAGCGCCAAACCGAAGGGCGCCATCAGCGAAAGCGAAGTTAACAGGAGCGTGAAAACACGCCCCTGCATGGCAGGGGGCACGTGGGATTGGAAAATCGCCATCACCGAACCACGTACCATCGGCAGCATCATCGTGCGCAAGAACATCATCACCAGCGCCAACCAGAAAGCGCCCGCAGGAACCAGCCCGAACGCCAACGATCCCAGCCCAACGCCGATCAGGCCCGTAACAGCGGTCAGTGTGCGGCGCTTGAACCCACCCCACACCCCCAAGATCAAGCCACCAGCGATGAAGCCGAACCCGTGCGCCGAGTTTATCCAGGCCAGTTCCAGTGCGGCCCCTCCGAAATGCTCGGTCACCATCAACGGCAACAAGGAGAAAGCCGGCGCCATAAAGAAGCGCAGAAGCGCGATCATGACGAACATGAAGAAAAGACCACGCCAGCTCCACACAAAGCTGAATCCCTGGGCCATCTCACGGAAAACCGAGGTCCGCTCCCGCGAAACCGGCGACACAGGCGGTTGGGGAATGCTGATGAACAGCAACGGCGCGATTGCGAGCACGGCGGTCACCAGATCGATGGCCAGTGTCCCTTGCATCGAAATCGTCGCCACCAACAACGCCCCTAGCGGTGGTGAAACGATACTGACGACGCCCATCAACCACTCGTTCATCCCCCCGACGCGCGACAACTGATCCTTGGGCACCATCAATGACGTTGACGCGTTCATCGCCGGCGATTGAAAGACATCGCCAAAAGCCCGC
Organism: Anaerolineae bacterium; assembly: GCA_049975385.1. Classification (GTDB taxonomy): domain Bacteria; phylum Chloroflexota; class Anaerolineae; order B4-G1; family SLSP01; genus DSWT01. The sequence goes on from JBNGDO010000036.1 coordinate 13,577, forward strand.
AGGAACAGGATGACGTAGACATGCCAGACTTCTGCGATGCCGCGCCAGTAGAGGTAGGCCAGCACCGCGTAAACAGCGCGGTCAGCGCATCCGAGATGGCCATCACCCAACGCCGGTTCCAGCGGTCCACCAGCGCCCCGGAGAACGGTGCGAGCAGCACAGAGGGCAACATCGACACCAGGTTCGCGGTGGTCAATACCTGCGGCGAACCGGTTCGCTCCGTGAGCCACCAGATGATGGCGAAACGGACGAGAGAACTGCCCACCAGCGAAAATGCCTGGCCGATCCATATTGCGTAGAAACGCGCTTTCCAGTTACGGTGTGGCAAAATGTAGCTTCCACCTCCAGTGTCGCAGCTTACACCAGCTCACGACGATTGTACTTCTACCGGCACGACCAAGGGCCTCCGGCTCTGCATCCACAACGCCAGGGCAAAGCTCAGAGCGAAAACGCCCGCGCAGAGCCAGTAGATGCCATGCAAATCCAGCCAGGGCAACAGCGCGTAAGCCACCGACGGGCCAATGGCGCTACCCAGGTCACCGGCCGTATGTAGCAGTCCAATAGCACGACCGCGTTGCGCCGGACTGACCACGTCGCCGGTCACCGTGGTCGCCATCGATTGCAATACGCCCTTCGATGCAGCAACCAGCAACGCGCCTGCCAGGATGCCACCCCACACACCCCATGCCAGCAATCCCATGCCCAGAGCGCCGACTGCCAGTCCCAACGCTACGACGCCCCAACGGCTGCCCAACCGGTCGGAAAGCACGCCGGAGAACGGGGCGGCCAGCATGCTGAAGAGCGTCTGTCCCGCCATCAAGATGCCGGTGAGGGTGGCCACCCCCAATCTGATATCGGTGTCCTGCAAGCGAGCCTGCACCAACAGCCCTAATGTCGCCAAAAGCGCTCCTGAGATCACAAAGCGGTTGATCCCCTGCAGCAGCACCGCGGACCACAGAGCGCCATTTGCGCGCAACCGCGGATGGACGGCCTCTTCTGGGGAGTGACGCGGACGCGCGTTTGACCGCGCATCAGTCGTCTGTGCCCGCGTCTCCGGCAGCAAGGTCAACGCCACTACAGCACCGAGCGCGGTCAGAGCCGCGCCGATCCACATCGTCAGCGTGTACCCCACCGCATCGGTGAGGGCGCCACCCAGCAAAGACCCTAATGCGGCTCCCAGAAAAAACCACGTCTGGTAGAAGCCGGTCCAGCGCCCCCGGTCCTGAGCGGTTGTGACGTCGAGAATCATCGTCGCGCCCCCGACCCAGATGCCCGACCACGCCAGGCCCCACAACATGCGCGCGATCAACAGCGGCCAGAACCCGCGCACCACGGCATAGAGCGCGGTGGAAAGCGCTCCCACGAACAGGGCCGGGATGAAGAGCCGCCGCCGGGGCCAACGGTCATAGACCAGGCCCGCCGGCCCATTCAGAAAGAGGCGTACCGCCCGGTTGACGCCCAGCATCACGCCGACGCTGGCGAGCGTTATTCCGGCATCGGCTGTGTGCGTGGGCAGCACAGTATATAATGTAGCGTCCCCCATCAGAGAGAGCGCCGTCCCCAGACCTAACGGAAACAGCACCCGGGCCGGTTGCAACGATAGCGCGCGTTTCTCAGTCATCGGCGAGGACCGACCTGGACTGGTAAGTAAAATGTAAGACGCATGAAAATCATAGTAAGCTCAGATTTTAGTCGGTTGTGCAAAAATGGGAAATTGAGAACGCGCGCCACTCTAACTTCCCTAGTAAGATTTTTCGTGCTATAGTTAGGGTCACAGCTTTCACTATCCCAAGGACACAGGAGATTAATTGTGGGCGCCACTCGACGGATTTTGCTTACACTTCTATTACCGTTTTTGTTGCTAGTATGGTGGTGCATTCCAGGAGCAGTACGTACAGCCGCGCCATTGGACCTCGGGCAAGCCTTCTACCTGGACTGGACGCAAGACGGTGACGACGTTGGGGAACAACTCGGTTACGCGGTCGGTACGGCGGGTGATGTCAATGGCGATGATTATAGCGACATTATCATCGGCGCGCCTACCGATGTGTATACCTCAGACAAAGTCGGAATGGCCTATGTGTTTTACGGGGGAGCAGGCGGCCTAGGCAACAGCTTTGATCCCGACTGGACGGCGGCGGGGACGAAAGGCTCATTTTTCGGCGGGGCAGTTGGCACAGCCGGCGATGTGAATAATGACGGTCATGATGATGTCCTCGTCGGCGCGCCGAAGTACAAAAATGAAAGCATTGGCACAGGAACTTATGGAGCGGCCTTCGTCTTCTATGGTTCGAATGACGGATTGGCAGAGACGCCGGAATGGTCGCTGGTTGGAGAGCAAAGGGATAGCGACTTAGGCATTGCGGTCGGCGCGGCGGGCGATGTGAACGGCGACACGTACGACGACGTCATCGTCGGCGCGAGCGGTTACAGCAACGGGGAGGACCTGGGAGGTATGATCTACGTTTTCCTTGGCGCGTCCAGCGGTCTGACGACCACACCCGTGTTCACGGCCGATGGCAACCAGACCAGCGCCCTTTTCGGCTACTCCGTCGGGATGGCAGGAGACGTAAACGGTGATACCTATGACGATATCCTCGTCGGCGCGCCAGGATACAACATCTCCGGCACGCTCGACGCGGGGGCGGTATTTATCTTCTACGGAGCCACCGACGGCATCAGCACAACGTATACCGCGATCTACGGCGACCAGAGCAACGCCAGATACGGACACGCCGTGAGCACCGCTGGGGACGTCAACGGCGACGGATACGACGATATCCTCGTCGGCGCGCCGCTGTACGACACAGAGACGCTGGACAGCGCGGGCGCGGCTTTCGTTTACCTTGGCTCTGCCACGGGCGTCATCACCACACCACACCGTCAGCTTTATGGCGATGGCGTTGGAGCACAATTCGGCGCTGCCGTAGGTGCCGTCGGGTATGCAAACGAGGACGGCTACGCAGACGTCATCATCGGCGCGCCGCACGCCACCTACGATCAGGACGACGAAGGCGCGGCCTTTGTATACCTGGGATCTTCGTCGGGCCTGAGCACAAGTTATGTCTGGCGCGGCGAAGGCAACAAAAACGAACCTGGATACGGGTCTGCAGCAGGCTCTGCCGGAAATGTAGATGGCGACGATTTTGTGGACGTCATCGTTGGCGCGCCAGACTACAAAACCGAAACCGAGCCGCGCGGACGAGCTTTGATCTATTTGGGAACCGGCGAAGACACGATCACTTACTACATCTACCTCCCGCTCGTGCTGCGCAACAGCTTCTAAGTTTATCGGACGACACGACCTGTAGACCCAGTAGATCACAATTTGTCACCCCGAACGCAGTGAGGGGTCTCGTTTCTGCAACAACGAGATTCCTCACTACGTTCGGAGACCTGTCCTGAGCTTGTCGAAGGATGGCAGTTTGAGTTGGCCGTGTATCTCGTGTCAAGCCGCACCTTTGCGAAATTTCGATCTACCGAGACTATGTGGGGAGGGTAAGTATGGAGTTCTGGGACTTCCTATGGCTGCTGATGGGGCAATATGCCGGCGGTCCTGGCCCCAAGGAAAACAACCTGATGCGCTTCGGGATTCCGGCGGTCATCTGGGCCGTCCTGCTGTGGGTCGCCTGGTCGCGGCAGCGGAAGCAAGAGTTACCCCGCGAGAGAATGCTGGTGTGGGGCTTTGGCCTGGGGTTTGCGCGCGAAGCCTTCATGTTCCTGCACATCGCCTCAAAGATTCTCACCGGAACGGAAAAAGATGCCTGCGTCGTCGAACCGATCGAGCACGCGCTGGCGATGGCGGCTGTGATCGTCGTTGCGGCCTCATTTCTGCGCTACATCCTGGACGATCCGGGCCTGGCACGGCGCTACCTGCGCGTGGGGCTGATCACCACGGCGATTTGCTACCTCGCCACCTTTTTGTTATGGCCTCGATACAACGCGCTGCATCCGGGCAGCCAATTTCACCACACCTGGTTTTCGTGGCTCTTTCACACTACCAGCCCTCTGTTGATCGCCTGGGCGATTTACGCGCTCAACCGAGGGCAGGGATGGCTGCGCAACGTAGTCTCCCTGGCACTGTGGCTCTTCCTGTTGGCCGAAGCGCTGGCGCTCGTCAACTACACGACGAACAAAACCTATGACTACATCATCTGCCGTGTGGCGAATACCTTCCACATCCTTGCCGCCCCGATCCTGGGCTACGTCTATTTCCGTGAACAGACTTTGGAAAAAGAAGCCGCGGATGCGCAGGTCAGAGCCTATCGCGATCACCTCGAAGAACTGGTCGAGGCTCGCACGACAGCGCTCAGTCAGACCAATACACAATTGCAGCAGGAAATCGCCGAGCGCCAGATCACACAAACGGCTCTGGCGGAACTCAGCCACCGCAACGAGCTGATCCTGGGATCGGCCGGTGAGGGCATCTTCGGCATCGACCAACAGGGAAGGCACATCTTTGTCAATCCAGCAGCGGCGGAGATGTTGGGCTACACCGTCGAGGAGCTGATCGGACGTCCCAGTCATGGCACCTGGCACCACTCCTACCCAAATGGGACGCCCTACCCCGAAACCGAATGTCCGATCCACGCCGGGTATCGCGCCGGTTCAGAGCGAAGCGGCGACGATGAACTTTTCTGGCGCAAAGACGGCAGCAGCTTTCCTGCGCGCTATGTCAGCTCCCCTTTCTATCAGGACGAGACATTGGCGGGCGCGGTCGTTGTCTTTCAGGACATCACCGAACGCAAAACCTTCGAGGAGGAAATCACGCGCAGCAACATGGAACTGGCAGCACAGAATACCATCGCCGCCACGCTGAGCCAATCCTTAAACCTGGATGCCATCCTCAACACCGCATTGGAAACGGTGCTTTCGATTTTGGGGACAGAGATCGGCGGCATTTTCCTGCTCAACCCAATGAACAACTTACTGACGTTGCGCGTCTATCGCAGTGGTGCCGGCCAGGAGACGCATTTGCCCTATTTGCCTCCCCTGCGCCTCGACGAATGTTTCGCTGGCGAGTGCATCCTGGAAATGCGGCCGTTGGTGACCGAGATTGCCACTCTTCCCAAGGAAGGCAAACGCTGCGATACAGCGATCTTTGGTGTGGAGAACAATCCGCAGTTTCTCGTCTGCACACCCCTGATTTCCAGAGGCGAAGCGGTAGGTGCGTTGCTGTTAGCAACACAGTATCGCGACACCATTCCGCCGCATAGACTGGAGTTACTGGCGGCGATCGGCCAACAGATCGGCATGGCGTTGGAAAATGCCCGCCTCTATCAGGAAACCGAGGACCTGGCCGAACAATTGACCATGCTCCATCAGGCCAACATCGCTCTGAGTGGCCCACACGACCTCAAGCAAATCTACGACCAGATCGCTGCGTTGGCTGCAAAATTGCTCGACTGTCAGATCACCTGCCTGTATACGTGGGACGACGAAAAGCAAACCGTAGAGAACGTCGCCACTTACGCCAGTGACCCGGAGGAACAAGAAACCCTGGACATCCCCTTGGGTGAATTGCCGTGCCTGCAAGAACTCGTCAGGCACCGCCGTTCCATCGCCATCGAGAATGGACGTGTCGATACCCGCGTGCCCGAGCAATGGCACAAAGCGTTTGGCGTCCATGGACTTTTGTGTTTGCCCCTCTGGAGCAAGAGCAAACCCCTCGGTCTGCTGTTTGTAATTGACCGGCGCGCGCCCAGGCAATGGCGGCCCGATGAAATCATCCTCGGACAAAGTTTTGCCAACCGCGCGGCCATGTCGCTGGAAAACGCCTACCTTAACATGGAGATCGAAAAGACGGCGACGATGCACGAACGCGAGCGCATCGCGTCTGAGCTGCACGACGGTGTGGGCCAGACATTGAGCTATATGGGACTGCAAGTCGATCAAGTCATGCTGCTCGAGGGCATCGCGCAGCATCCAGTGGGCGAGCCACAGCTCGAAGGTGTGCGGCGTGGCGTGGATCAGGCAACGCGCGAACTGCGCGAAGCCATCACGCACCTGCTCTCACGGCAAACGCCGCGCAAAGCGCTTCACGAACTGCTGGATGACATCGTGCAAACTTTCGCCGTAGAACGCCGGACGCCGGTGCATCTGGCGCACTACGATAGTACACCACTATTTTTGCCCCCAGACAAAAACGAACAAGTTACGCGCATGGTACAGGAAGCCCTGAGCAACGCTGCCCGGCACGCGCAGGCCGAACACATCGACGTGACGCTGGAAAAGCAGGAAAGCACAATCGTCATCACCATCACCGATGACGGTCGCGGCTTCGATCCCGAAGCCGTGCAAGACGATGCAGAGCAGCACTTCGGGCTGAGCATTATGCAGGCCCGCGCTGCGCGCATCGACGGGCAGGTGACGGTGGAGTCCGCGCCGGGAGAGGGCACGCGGGTAATTCTGTCCTTTTCAGGAGGTTAGTCAATGAGAAAAATTCGCGTCCTATTGGCCGACGACCATCAACTGTTCCGCGAGGGCGTGTCCAACATCCTCAAGACGCAGCCCGACTTCGAGGTCGTGGGTGAAGCCAACGATGGCGTCGAGGCCGTGCTCAAAGCCCGCGGCCTCAAACCCGATCTGATCCTGATGGACATTCAGATGCCGGGATGTGACGGCGTAGAGGCCACCAAGCGCATCAAGGCTGATCTGCCGGACACGATCATCGTGATGCTCACGATGTCCGAAAAGGACAGCCAGATTTTCGACGCGCTCAACAATGGCGCACAAGGCTATCTTTTGAAGACGATCCGGTCGACGGAGTTGTTGGAACGACTGCGCGGCGTCATGCGCGGCGAAGCTATCTTCAGTCCCGAAGTGAGCGGCCACGTTCTAAAGCTGTTGCGCCACCCCCTGCAAGGCCCGCAGCCCATCGACTCGACCAAAGACGAATACGCGTTGACGCAACGGCAGCGAGAGATTATAGCGCTGGTCGCCTACGAAAACGCCTCCGATCAGGAGATCGCCGACCGGTTCCCTATCTCCATCAACACCGTCAAAACTCACATGCGCAACGTCCTGACCAAGCTGCAATGCCGCAACCGTCACGAAGCGGCGTTGACCGCCGTTCGCGACGGCTTGATTTCCCCCAAAGATATTCCACCCAAACGCATCGGGTAGGAACAGCTATCAGACTGCAAAAGTCTTGCTATTCACCGAGCCAGGCAAGCACTTAGTCCTATCCAGAAATTATTTGGCCGCCTGAATCACTTTTGTATCAGACCTGATAAATACATTTCGAACGTGATTCACAGTGCAAATGACCTGTGATTGTGCCGGATTTTGCGGCTAAAGCCGCCTTTCAAATGGTGTTTTTTCGTTTGCGG